>NZ_JBALEQ010000050.1:0-12422 GCF_036917775.1 Nostoc sp. | reverse complement strand
ATTCTTTCATTGACCACCAATTTTTTGGGGATATTTTGAGACATGTATTATGTATGAACAAATATCACCTCAAAACACCCAAAGTCAACACCCTAGGTTCAACGCCCGTAAAAACGAGATGAAAAATGATCGCGTCCAATGTGAACTTCCCACTCCACAACTCTAGCAGAGTCCGTCAGCATCCCATCTCGCACACGAGGACTGCTGTTTACAACAGCTTGAGCCTGTTCAAGATTCTCTGCCTGGATTACCCAAAGCCCAGTTCCATCATGGGGAAAAAACGGCCCACAGCACAGTAGTGTTCCTTTCTCATGTTGCTCATTAAACCAAGCAAGTTGATCAAGATCATGCTCTGGGTGAGCCAATTTATAGTCGTAATACTCTGGAACGGTTGCAACCACAACGGCAAAAAGTTTAGACATAATGCTCTGGTTGGTGATTTGAGATGATGTTCAGATTGTATGACCCAAGAAATACTTCTGTGTCATTAAATAGTTCAATAAAACCTAATAATTTTTCCTCAAGCTCACTCAAATACGGACACTTCAACTTACACAAGCTTTAGATCCGGTGAGTGCAACTTCCTAGCTGGTTGCGAAGGCTTATACTATACTACTGGCAGAAAATTTGACCCCTGAAAACTTTTCAAACACCCTCTAAGCAGTAACTAATGCCTTTAATTCCTCAGTTTTTAATCTTGGCCCATAGGATGTAACAATCTTAGAAGCTGCGGCCGATGCTAATTTTCCGGCTTCTTCATAGGTCATACCTTGGGTAATTCCATAGAGGAAAGCTCCTGCATACATATCTCCTGCTCCCACTGTATCTACAGCTTTTACTTGAGGTGCAGTGATTTCGATTAATTTCTGACCATCAAATACTACTGACCCCTTGGCACCGCGAGTAATGGCAAATTTCTTACTCAGGGTTTTTAGTTTGTCTACAGCTACTTGAAAATCTTCTGTATCTGCTAGTTCTAATGCTTCACTTTCATTAGCAAAAATCAAGTCTAAACCAGAGCCAATGATTTCTAATAGACCATCTTTAAAAAATTTCACCATGTTGTAATCAGATAGGGACATGGTGGTTTTGACTCCCGCTTTTTCAGCTATTTCTCTAGCCTTTATAGCTGCCTCTTTTGCTGTGGGAGAAGTCACTAAATATCCTTCGATATATACATATTCTGAATCAGCAAGTGCTGATGATACTAATTCTTGTGTAGAAAATTCTCCAGTAATTCCCAAAAACGTATTCATGGTACGATCTGCGTCGGGAGTTACTAACACCAAACATTTACCTGTAATTCCTGATTGGCGATCGCCATTTTTTAAGTTGGTATCTACCTGAGAGTTGAGTAAATCTTTGATGTAAAAGTCTCCAAATTCATCATTAGCCACTTTACAGGAATAGAAAGCTTTTCCTCCTAGTTGACTAATTGCCACCATTGTGTTTGCTGCTGACCCTCCACAACTCTTATGGCAATGAAGATTTTTGAGATTTTCCAAAATATGATTTTGACTATCTTCATCTAGGAGTGTCATTACACCTTTATCAATCTTTAACTCTTGTAGTAACTCTGGAGATACTTCGTATTCTATATCTACTAAGGCATTACCGACACCATAAACATCATATTTCTTGCCCATTGTTGTTTATCTCCGAGAATAATTTCTGTTTAACTCGAACAGAACTGATAATAACAGATAGACAACTCCCTATGAGTTGCTTGTCGATAATTTCGTAGATCCGCATTTTTCAGTGTCTTTGGGCTACAGCAGTTTAATCTCTGCAAAGAAAATTATCTCCGAAAGCGGGTTGTTCATTTTCAAGCAGGACTTGTCGGTTCTGGGTTAATCAATCCTCAGAATCATTTATCGATGTTTCAATGCTTATTACCGCAGATAAACGCTACAATAATGCGGCAATTTCAGCAGATAATTATGGTCATGTTTGATAAAAAAATAAATCTATATGTATAGACGAGCGCCCTTATATTTGTTTTTAGGAGTATTAACGAGTTCTAGCTGTTTGATCTTGAGTGTAGCAGCCCAAGTCCCATCTAATTCGCAGCATTCCTCGACTCGGAGTGAAGCTGAAGCTGCTAGTTGGTTTGAAGCCCATCGCGCCCAGCCTGCCGCTTTACGAGCATTTGTACAGCGAATGCCGAAGGGAGCAGATATCCACAGTCATCTAAGCGGGGCTGTATACGCAGAACACTATCTGGAGTGGGCTGCCAGCGATGGGTATTGTGTGAATCCAAAGGCGGGGGCTTTAGTTGAACCTAAAGCTTGCGGTCAGGACAGTAGCTATTTTCCCGCCTCAGAATTGTTAAACCGAACATCTGTTTATGATTCCCTAATAAATCATTGGTCTACTCGTAACCTCCAATTTGCTGGAAAATCTGGACACGACCAATTTTTTGAAGCTTTTAGTGGTTTTGGGACAATATCAGACTCTACGAGCCGTCGGGATGATATGGTCGCGTCAGTGGCAAATCGGGCAGCTTCGCAGCATATTACCTATCTAGAGTTAATGCTTACAGTTCAGGGCAGCGAGGTTCGACAGCTAGGGCGTGAAGTTGGTTGGAATAAAGATATGCAAGAGATGTACCGTCAATTGCTCAAACGAGGATTAATGGAGCAAGTGACACTAGGCAGCCAGCAACTTGCACAATTGGAGAGCGAAGTCTCGAAAACACTCGGTTGCGGCACTCCATCGGCACAGCCTGGATGTGCAGTGAAAGTGAGCTATTTGCAGCAAACGACAAGAACAAAGTCGCCCGTTGAAGTGTTTGCTCAGTTAGCTTATGCCTTTGCACTAGATTCATCAGATTCGCGGGTAGTTGGCATCAATCTCGTCGCCCCGGAAGATAACCCGATTGCACTGCGCGACTACACCCTGCAAATGCAAATGCTGCAATTTCTCAAACGCCAATATCCTAATGTCAAAGGCGCCCTCCATGCTGGAGAATTAACCCTGGGTTTGGTGACCACCGAGGATTTACGTTTTCATATTCGGCAAGCTGTAGAAGTGGCACAGGCATCTCGCATTGGACATGGTGTGGATATTCTTTTTGAGGAGCGTCCCTTCCAGTTAATGGAACAAATGCGGCGACTTGGCGTGTTAGTCGAAATCTGCCTGACCAGTAATGAAGTTATTTTAAATGTCCAGGGAGATCAGCATCCTTTTATGGAGTATTGGAAGGCTGGAGTACCAATGACCCTTGCTTCTGATGATGAAGGCATTTCCCGCATTGATTTAAGTCATGAGTATCTGTTAGCAGCAACCAGATATAGGCTGGGATATAAAGACCTCAAGCGACTGGCTCGCAACAGCTTAGAATATAGTTTCGCTCCGGGAAATAGTCTCTGGGAGTCGCCTGAGTTTAAGGCAATGGTTTCAGCTTGTGCAAGCGATACCCCTGGTGAAACCTCTGTTTCTCAAGGGTGCAGTGCTTTTTTGCAAAAGAGCGATCGCGCGCTGGCTCAATGGCAGCTAGAGTCGGAATTTGCTCGGTTTGAGTCATTGCAAAACTGGCTTTGATTGACTTCCACAGCTTCTACGGCGTAAAGCGTCACACTGAGGGGATAATCTTTATAGTCATGCAACAGCTTGGCATTAAAGAGGCATTAACCACAGATCACCACTTTGAACAAGCTGGCTTTATTCGTCTGCTGAAGTCAGAATAAATAATAAAAGGCATTCATTAAGATATGCCCTTTATTATTAAAAATTGCTAATCCGTTAACTTAGGCTCCGACAGCTTCCTTGGCGGCGTACAAGACCTCAGCGTTGATTTCTTTGAAACCGCGATCGCGAGCAAATTTTTCAGTATTTCGCTTCACTTTCCCGCGAACAAATCCCGGAATCTTATTCAATTCTGCTTGACCATCTTTTGTCCAATTCAAATCAGAATCAGCAGAAATTCCTCTAGTAATAACTTCTTTGGTATCGTGACCACCGAAGATTTCTAATAGGTGATCTTCCATTCCCAAAGTGAAGGAATTGTAGATCAAATCTGTAATCTGATTTGTACCTTCGTAACCCATAAATGGTTTGTAACCAATGGGGAAGTTTTGGACGTGGATTGGTGCTGCAATTACGCCGCAGGGAATATCCAAACGCTTACCAACGTGGCGTTCCATTTGGGTGCCGAAAATGGCAGAGGGTTCAACACGAGCGATCGCATCCCCAATTTCACCATGATCTTCGGAAATTAGCACTTCATCGCAATACTCGCTCACCTGTTCGCGGAACCAGTCTGCATCATATTTGCAGTAGGTTCCAGCCCAAACAACATGAATCCCCATTTCTCGCGCCAGAATCTTGGTAATGGCGGCGGCGTGGGTATTGTCACCAAAGACCACAGCTTTTTTGCCAGTCAAGTTTTGACAGTCAATGGAACGGGAGAACCAAGCAGCCTGAGATACATGGAGGGTTTGCTCATTGATGAAGTTTTCGTAGTCAACTTCTGCACCTTGAGCGTTAATTACCTGCTGAATCTTGCGAATACAACGGGCAGTTTCCACTACACCCATTGGAGTAATGTCTATATAAGGTGTGCCAAATTGTTCTTCCAGGTAACGCGCTGTGGTTAAACCGAGTTCACGGTAAGGCACTAGGTTAAACCAGGCTTGGGACATCTTTTTCAAGTCATTCACCGAAGCACCTTCGGGAATTAAGGTATTTACCTCAATTCCCAAGTCAGCCATCAGCCGTTTCAGTTCGGTGGAGTCGTGATTGTTGTGGAAACCAAGGGTGGTAGTACCGATAATGTTCACCGAGGGCTTTGCTGTTTTGCCCTCTGGTAATTCGCCCCGCTTCCGCGCTTTTTCAATGTAGTATTGGACAATTTGATCCAAAGTGCGATCGGCGGCTTGCAGTTCGTTGTAGCGGTAATGGTTCACATCCGCCAGCATCACGTCTCCTTTCGCTTCCAACTGCGCCCGTTCGACAAAGTTGTGCAGGTCTTCTTGCAAAATGCTGGAGGTGCAAGTGGGAGTTAACACAATCAAATCTGGGTGTTCCTCGGCATCCTTGCGGACGATGTTATCTACCACCTTCTCTTGGGAACCGCGCGCCAAAACGTTGCGGTCAACCACACTGGTTGTCACTGGAGTGAAATCCCTCTCCCGCGATAGCATGGAGCGCATGACGTTAAAGTAGTCATCGCCAATGGGGGCGTGCATGATCGCATGAACATTTTTAAAAGAACTAGCGATTCGCAGAGTGCCGATGTGGGCTGGGCCTGCATACATCCAGTAAGCCAATTTCATGTTTGTGTTCTCCCTTTTCAACAGAAATAACACGGAGTCCGATAAAAGTGGACTATAAGTGCTTGATTATTATTAAATCGTTTCTGATTGTCTCAAAACTTGTATCCTTGATGAAGTGAAGAGTTGTAAGGGTTTTATCTGCGGTATGTAGGCATAGGCATCGCTCAAACCTTGTTCCTGATTAGAATCTAGCTTCTGAATTTAACAAGATTACTGTTGGTTTTTTAAAATAAATCTTAATTTTTCGGCAAATTTGCTTTCAATTTGGGGTGGTGTGTTATGCCAATTTTGTATGAAGATGGGCTAAATCATCTTTGAAGGGCTTGAAATACGAGAAAAATGCTCAGTTTTATAACTTAGATGTAGTGTATTATGCTCTGGCTCTTTCAGAATGGTGATCGGATGATTCTGTTTACATTTTGCAAATTTGAATTGGGGTGATTATGCCTGAGATCGAAACTGCGCGATTGCGACTAAGGGACTTCAATCTAAATGACTTTGATGACCTATTTCGCCTCTACAGCGATACAGAAGTCATGAAGTATCTGTCGCCAAGAACAAGGGAACAAACCCAGCTAAGTTTAAGCAAACATATCCAACAGTGGCAACAACACACCTTTGGGATGTGGGCAGTAATACACAAAGAAACTGACAAAATGATTGGGCGTTGTGGACTTAATTTTCTGGAAAATACGCCGGAAGTTGAGCTTGGCTATGTGTTTGACAAGTCCTATTGGAATATGGGAATCGCAACTGAAGCCTCTTTTGCAACTCTCAAGTTTGGATTTTGGGAAGTGAAGCTAGATCAGATAGTAGCGATCGCTGATCCAGAAAACATTGCTTCAGTACGTGTGATTCAAAAGTTAGGGATGAAGTATGAAAAGAATGCTTGGCATTACGGTCAGAATGTAGTGTATTACGCTATCTCACGTACAAAATGGCAGTCTGATGATTCTCTTTACATTTTGAAATCTTAAAACTATCAGTTCCCTTACAACCGCAAGCGACAGAATAATCATCGGCGAAGCAATTGCTCATAATAATTACACTACTGCTGCAAACTTAATGATGCTGTATAAAACCCTTGGTTAATCAACGGCAGATGGGCAAAGATAATCTGCAAATAATTGCGCCCAAAATCTAAAACATTATACCATTTCCCTAAAATTTTGAGACATATAAATTTTAGGGAAATGGTGTTAATTACTGCCGAAAAATTTCTACTTTTTGTAACACCACTTCTTGATTAGGACGATCTCTAGTCGTAGGCACATTAGCAATCTTGCTGACTACATCTAGACCTTGGACAACTTCACCAAAAACGCTATGTTTGTTGTCAAGGTGAGGTGTTGGTGCTTCTGTAATGAACCATTGCGAACCATTTGTACCGCGTCCAGCATTAGCCATCGACAGGATACCTGCACCAGTGTGTCTCAATTCAGGATGAAACTCATCTTCAAATTGATATCCTGGGCCACCAGTACCCCATCGGTTAGCCATATCCTGATAACGACTCAGGGGATCGCCACACTGAATCATAAAATCAGGGATGACCCGGTGAAAGCGAACCCCATCGTAAGCTGGAGTTCCTTTGCCAGATTCACCAGTTTTAGGGTCTTTCCAGTCGATTGTTCCGGTTGCTAGACCAACAAAATTTTTGACGGTGTTGGGGGTTCGCTCTTCTTCCAAACGAACTACAATTTCACCCAAGGAAGTAATTAAACGAGCGTGCAGCTTGCCATTACCGGGAATATTAATTTCTGGAAAGTTCATTAGATATCCTACTTTTAACAAGTGCCAGTGTTTGACCTATATAAGTTTATCAGCATTCAAGTTACCGCCTTTAGACATGACAAAAAACCTGAAGTCAGGAAACTTGAGCCAACAAATATTTTACTCAGGTAAATTTATCGCTGGATTCCGGCTAAAGAATCCTCTAGGGACTAGCTTAAAGCCAACTCGGTGAACAGGCATCACAGGCCAATCTTCCGATCGCGGAATATGAGTTACGCCCATTGTGTACCACAGCACGATATCTTCACCCATCAAGGGTTCATCGTCTGCAATATATTTTGGTAAACCTTGTCCTGGTTGAGTCTGGTTGGGATAATCGCCGCCAGCATAGAGTTCAGCAGGCTTATATTTTGTTACCCAGACGTGATGAGTCGCAAATTCTGCCCGTTGACGGATTTTCGAGCCTTCCACAGGGAGAAACATGGAGTTTCCTTCAGGCATCAGCATATATCCAGGTGCAGCCCCTAGTGGATTTTTCTTATCGGCACTAGCAATCATCCATTCTCGACTGCTTTTCAGATCCAAATCGCGCACAGCAGCCGTTTCTTTTGTGAGTGGGGTTTCTGCAACTGCGATCGCATTTCCTAATGGATTTTTCTCATCCATCGGCAAAGCTTTCACGTTCATTTCCATTACAGAATTAGCCTGTCCATCAACATCAAAATCTAGGCGGTAGTTGAAAAAATGCTGGTGATTTACTCCAAAGATATTCTTAGCAATTAGCCGACCATAGGAATCATCCTCAGATTGCTTTTGAGCAGCCGTTCCCTGCGCCAGTACGATACCTGTTAACTCATTTTGGACTTCCAAAGTCCCATCCTGATGAAAAATCCAATTCATGCTGTAATCATAGTTGTCAATGGCGGCAGTCATTGTCATGACTAATTCTCGACTACGACGAACATCATTACGCTGAGTGCCATATTCATAATGCTTCCAGAGCATACCGTTATTTCGCTCATATATGCCTATAACTCCTGGCATGACATAAGGTTCTCCGTCGCCATTAGCAAACACAGCATCGACCAAAAGACCGTTTTCAGGAATTTCCTTACCTAATTCCATCGTGGTTGCTAGGGAGCCAAAATTGTATTCCCCAACATCAAAGGCATTTCTGAATGACCAAGTGGGATTTGGATCGCCGTAAGGCACTACCATCTCTGATAAGCTAGCGCGGTATAAAACTGGTCGGATATTTTCGCCGTCGTTGTATGTCACTTGGTATAGCACCAATCCACTACGGGGCTGCATGAGATAACGGAACTTCCAACCTTGCCAGTTAACTTCATTGCCATTGAGCCGAAAACTTGCACCATTTGGTTGCAGAATCTTTAATGCTTTAAGTGGTGAAAGTAATTTACCCAAAGATTTGACATCGTAGTTCCAGTTTTCCTTGGAAAAAGGAACTATCCCCCTATCCACGAAACTAGAAATTTTACCTGTGTTTAAATTGACGGTTCCCAATATTCCTTCAATTGGACTGCCGTAATAATTCCAGCGATCGCTTTCGCCCTTGTAATAGAATAAACCTCGACAAAGACGGTTTCCTGCTGTTTCTTCCTGTTTACTCAGGATTCCTGAAGCCCAACAACTGATTTTGACTTGGTTAAAGTCTGTAATTCCCCGCTTTCGCATCGCTGTTTGCCATCGGGAGTCTGATTTAAAAGCTTGAGTTGCAAGTTCATATTCTGAAGCGACGATCGCAGGTTGAACAGAGGGTATTTCTTTCCAGGAACTTAAGGTTTTGTTTGTTAAATCAACAATTCCCTCATAAGTTTTGTTTTGCGATCGCTCATAAATTACTAAAAAAGCTTTTCTTGCGAAAGCTTTACCAGGTGTAAATTTTAGAACTTCTTCTTTATCTGGTTCTTGTAAAGCAATCAGTGGAAAAGCTGCCATTTCGCTCAAAGTTTTTTCTTTTTGAATGACCGAAACAGCTGTATTAATTTCTACCTCTGTTAGCGAAGTGAGAGGATGGGAAATCGCAGGCTGTTGAGCCGTCAATGTTTCCATGAATCCGATTGAGATAGAAATGATGGAAATAATAGCAATAGATAGCCACAAAAAACGCTTTAGCCGCTTAATCATCTTTTAGATTCTTACAAAAGACGTATAGTTATCTATTTCTAAGCCGAAGCTTGAAACCCGATAAATTAAGGAGCTAAAGCCAAATTAATTTGTTAGCGATTAGGGTAATTGGGGACTAATAAAGTTTTTTTCCATGCCTCATGCCCCATTCTCTCATTTACGCAGAAACCAAACGGCGTAAAGATTCGGCACGGCGTTTCGCAATAGGGTTATTTGGATCGAGCTTTAGTGCTTCTTCGTAACTTTGTAACGCCTGAGTAGTTAACTTTTTCTTCTCGTAAGCGTGTCCGAGGTTATTCAACCCTGTTACGTAGTCTGGTTTAGATTTCAGAGCTTCTTTATACTGACGAATTGCGAGGTCATATTGCTCTTGGGTAAAATAAATATAACCCAGCCCGTTGTAAATAGGGGCAATATTTTCTTCTTCCTCTTCTTCGGCAGCTTTCAGAGCTTTTTGAAACAGCGCGATCGCTTGGGAATATAGTTTTTTTTCTGAATAGATACTGGCTAACTCATAATATTCTTGAGTCGTACCCTTTTCTTTCTCTAACTTCTTTCGCAATTTTGCAAAGGAGCCTTCAATCTTGCGAGTTTTGAAAATCTGGCGAAAAACACTCACGGCTGCAATTGTGAGTATAACCACCAAAATGGAGAGATAAACAACGGCTAGACTGTTATCCATTGCTGCAAATACAAATATTATAAAGTTGATTCGTAATCTATTATCAATCTTTTGTCCTTTGTCATTTGTTATTCGCTAATGACTAATGACAAATTTACGGTAAACCCCAATATTGAGAACGTTGCTGGAGCCAACCTTGTTCTAAGTAACGAGCGATCGCTTGATTCACATTTCGTCTTAATTCATCGTACTGCAATCCCTTGGGCATAACTACAGACAAGGGTTCAGTTGATAACTTAGTTGGCAGTAGCCGATATTGAGGATATTGTTGCACCCAACCGCTTAGAACGCTAGCATCGGCGGCAAAGGCTACGGCGGTATCACTTTCTATTTTCTCTCGCGCTTCTTCATAAGAATTTACTCCTACCAACTCGGCGTTTGGCAGATAGAACCGCACTTGAGCAATAGTGCTGGAGTTGTTAAGTACGGCAATTTTTTGTTTTGCCAAATCACTCAACTTATTCACAGAGGCATCTTTTGTAACTAATACAGTGCCATCCAAATAGTAGGGAACACTGAAACTAACTATCCGGCTGCGTGACTCGGTTGCTGTCACCCTAGCGATCGCAAAATCAACTTTCTTGTCTAAGACAACAGACAGGCGATCGCGATTCGCTACAGGTTGCAATTTGACAGCATCTGCTTTCCCAACTAAGTCAAGTGCTAATCGCTGTGCCAAGTCAATTTCTAAGCCTTGCAAATTACCATTGGCATCTCTAAATCCCAAGGGATGCAAGTTGTCTTTCACAGCAACAGTTAGATAGCCGCGCTGCTGAATTTCTAGTATTTCGGCGGCAGATGCAGTGAATCCTGTCCCCACTATGGAAAAGCAAAAAATCCAAAAAATAATGGCGGATAATACCAGATGTAACCGAGTAATTACTTGCCATCTGTTACATCTGTTATACATCCCTTGCCACCTTTATCCTTTAGCTTGAACTGCTAGTTCTGCAACTTTGCCAAAGCTAGCTGGATCGAGAACTGCCAATTGTGCCAACATCTTACGATTTAGTTGGATATCAGCTTTTTTCAAGTTACCGATCAATTGGCTATAGCTCAAGCCGTGTTGTCTTGAAGCAGCGTTGATGCGGGTGATCCAGAGGCGACGAAAATCGCGCTTTTTCTTTTTGCGATCGCGGTAGGCACTACGTAGTGCCTTCATTACTTGTTGGTTGGCAGTTCTAAACAGAGTTGAGTGAGAACCGCGAAAACCTTTGGCTAGTTTGAGAATTTTATTGCGGCGTTTGCGAGCTACATTACCGCGTTTTACCCGAGTCATAACTTATTTCCTGAAGGACTTACAAATATGGGAGCATTAAGCGCACGTTGAGTTCATCGCGTTCATGTACAAGTGCGCTCTTGGACATGCTACGTTTTTTGTCGGAAGATTTGTGTTCTAAAAGGTGGCTTTTGCCAGCTTTCCGACGGACGATTTTACCGGTGCCAGTGGCACGGAATCGCTTCGCTGCGGCTTTACGAGTCTTGAGTTTAGGCATGGTATAGCTTTAATTCGACACGATCCATTATTATACTAATAAAATTGTTGTAATGGAAATTAAGTTAGATAGTCCGTTATAAACCACGTCTACACAATCAAAACCCACGACGACGGGTTTAAAACTTTGAATTTTCCCTTAGTCCTCGGATACAGACTTTGCCTGTTTAGCCTTATTCAAGCAGTGTGCCACACGCAATTCCATACGCCTTGGCTTTTACGGAGCTTTTTGCAGCGATGCCTACGGCGGGCTACGCCTACGCTAAGATCAAATGCAATTTTAAGGGATATCCTCACTTAAGAAAACTGTCTCTAAATCTCGATAACCACTGACAATACGTGCAACTTCAACACCGCCATCAATGGGACGATAAAATATCAAATAATCTTCTACAGGGAAACTCCGTAAAGCGCTGGCAAAATTATCGCAACTTTGCCCCATATTAGGAAAATCAGCCAACAGTTTACACTGGTGTAAAATTTTTTTGTTGAGTCTTCGAGCCGCATCAGGATTAAAGCGGGCAATATAGCTGCTAATTTATTTCAAATCTAATCTAGCTGAAGGCGCTAAAATACACCTACTCATTATTTAGCAGCCTCAGCTTGTTGCATTTGAGCTTCAGCACGTCGAATGTCTTCCTCTATTTCTGCAAATACCTCTTCACCATCAATTCCTTCACCACGTTCGAGTTCTTCGATACCAACTTGGATTTTAGCTTTCAATTCTGCTAGACGCTGATCTCGAATGCGATCGCGTTCTTCTAGCAATCTCAATGCTTCACCCATCACTTCACTAACTGAGTGGTATTTCCCACTACTAACTTTATCCTTAACCAACTGCTCCAGTTCTGGGGTCAAAGATATATTCACAACTATTACCTCATTCCATTTACCCTATATCGTAACTGACATGGGGTTAGAGCAAGACTAAAATAATTCGTAATTGATAAAACTAACCTCTAATACCAATTTGATGTGAAGTTGCACATATTTTGATCCCCCTAAATCCCCCTTAAAAAGCTATCCATTACCCGGATCTTTCTCAACAAAACATAAAAATACTTAAAGAAAGGCGAAAAGGTTGATA
>NZ_JBALEQ010000049.1:0-19094 GCF_036917775.1 Nostoc sp. | reverse complement strand
AAGGTAACTACAGTACACAACGTGTTAAATTTGACTCTAATCGCTCTGGCTAAGTTTTCGTTACATAGTTATAAACTTTCCTGCCCACCTACTTACACCTCTCGCCAGTATTAATAAAATTGCTCTAATCGGCTGGAACTTGGAGACATATTCAAAGCCCTCCCGCAATTTTTGCAAAGTATCGCTCAGGCTCGTAAGAGTTTGCATGGATCGGACTTTTAGCCGCATCGCTAGCAGGGTAAAGATGGCAGGGATATAGCTGAGAGTATCGTAGAGAAAACAATATTTCACCCCTAGCGTCGCAATCAAAATCCTGCCCATAGCAGGCCCCAATACCAGCGAGGAACTTAACATCACTGAATTCAAAGCGATGCCTTCGGCGGGCTACGCCAACGCATTACTCCAATCAGCGCGATCGCCTACGGTTTCAGTGACGATTGTATGACGCACGGGCATATCTAATCCCTTCAGCAAACCATTGAGAACACTCAGTACCAATAGGATGGGAAATGTAATCCAATTGGTAAAGGTAAGAATCGTTAAGGACAGGGAAACGCTAATTCCCAATATCTGCACCAGCATTAACAAATCACGACGACTCCAGCGATCGGACAATACGCCGGAAAAGGGAATCACTAATAACGTCGGTAAAAATTGTACAAAACCTGCAACTCCCAACAACCATGCCGATTTAGTCAAATCGTATACCAGCCAAGGAATAGTTAACTGCTGGGTCATAAATGTCCCAGACATTGAGAGTAACTGTCCCCCAAAAAACAGGCGAAAATTACGCCAGCGAAAGGCGGGTAAATGCTGGTAAATGATATTACTAATGCGATCGCCTAGTTGTCTGCTCCAAATTTTCATTAGCGAAATTATACTGTGTCATACTAAATTTTAGGTTATCTAATATTTAGTTTCACTAATAATTTTCGGATAATTGCGTAGTTTCCCGCACTTCTCTACGAGACGCTGCGCGAACGGCAAGGCTCAGTGACCACCGCAGGTCTTACCCTGAGCCTGTCGAAGGGCATCGCGTCTGGTTTTGTACCAAGCTTGTTGATTCACACGTTAAGCCCTATTTCTAACGGCATCCGGTGTAATCGCTGCATACTGTTGGGCAGTTAAGGTTGCTCCTTTAACATCGACTTGTTTTGGCACAAGTTTCAGTTCATATAGAAGATCCGCAACCTTTTGTTGAGCGCTAATCACTTCCTCAGTAATTGGTTTCATGTCATATTTTCTTCTCGTCAGCGTCAACTCCATAGTATCAACATCAGTCTTGACCTTCGGTGCGAGGATTTCGGCAGCAGCCCGCCTGTTTTTGTTTGCCCACTGCCCAACTTCGTAGTACTCGGACAAAATTGCTTTTAAGAGTTCAGCATTATTAATTGCAAAATCTCGTGAAGCTAGGTAATAACTTCCTGGTGTCTTAATTCCTTGCGCGTCTCGTAAGACCCGAATAATGCCTTCCCGTTGCAGCTTGATCAGACTAGGGTCGCCTTCTACAAAGGCATCAACCGTCTTGTTCAAAAATGCTGCTCGGCCATCTGCAATAGGTAGATTCACTGATTCAATATCACTAAGTTTTAGCCCTATATCTTCAAACGCTTTCGCCACAAAATATGTCTGAGCTGTCCCTCTAGAATAAGCAACTTTTTTACCTTTAAGACCTGCCAATGTTTGGATTGGAGAATCCTTTAGCACAACAATTGCGGAACCTTCTCCAGTACCTGGCGGCATATTAACTACATAAATCAGATTGGTACCAGCTGCCTGAGCAAAAATAGGTGGCGTTTCACCGGTTGGTCCCATGTCGATACTACCCACATTTAAGGCTTCTAAGAGAGGTGGCCCGGACACAAATTGAGACCAAGTAACACCTATTCCTTGAGGAGCTAAACGTTTTTCAATTACGCCTTTTTCATGAGTTAGATCCCCTGAAACTTGGTAGCCAAGCCGAACAACTTTAGTACTACTACTGCCTTTAATATTAGTATTACTGGCACTACTATTACCGATAGTGGTCTTGTTTGTACCACAACTGGCTAAAGTCGTAAAAGAAACTAATCCATAGAAAGCGTAGAGTAAATCACGTCTGGATATCGAATATTTGCCAATTTGCACTTTTTTCATAATCGGTCACTTGATATTAAGGTTGATACATTTAGGCAAAAATTTAGGCAGTATTATACTATCTTTCTTTTCTCTCTAAAAAGATGTTTGAAAGTTTTTTAAATAGAAAAGGGAGATACTTTTAGAGTCTCCTTAAAAAGAATGATTTAGACTTTCATTTTCTCCTTAAAAAGCTCCGTTCTATATACAGTTACATGCTCTTAAAAAGATATTATTACTGCCTTATTCCCCCTTTTTTAGGGGGAATAAGGCTGTCTCTCCTAGACAAGAAAGCTAAAAGAACTCAGGTTTACGAAAGCACTGGTTGTGGTTCCTTAGACTCAGCTTTCTGCTTGAAGACAGTTGGTATTTCCGCGTTGAACACCTCACCTTGAACCACTTGAGAGCGGAAACCATCAACTCCAACTGGAACATCACCAGTAATGGTGGTGCGATATAAGAGACGCTCGACATCCAAATGATCTAAATCTTGAGGAGCTAAATGCACAGTGGCGCGATTATCCCAGAATGCGATATCACCATTGTTCCAACGGAAACGGGTGGTGTAAGCAGGTTTAGTAATTTGGTTGAAGAACAACTCAAGTAACAGTTTGCTCTCTTGCGGTGACACGTCAATAATGTGCGAGGTAAAGCCAGGGTTAACGAACAACGCACGTTCGCCAGTCTCAGGATGAACCCTGACTACTGGGTGAATTGAGACTAATGGATTAACAGCAATGCGCTCGTCGAATTTGCCGTTGCGGGGCTGATACCCGCCCCCATTAAAGCGATGTTCAGCTTTTAACGTGTCTGCTAGCGCCCGTAGGGGTGCCGAGAGTCCCTCATAAGCCGCAACTAGATTACTCCACTGAGTGTCACCACCGAAGCTGGGAACATTAACCGCGCGTAAAATTGATCCTGCTGGTGGGTTAACAGCTGCCGTTACGTCTGTATGCCAAGGGCCACCAGTGCGAAAACCGTACTGCTTCTCATAAAGCTTACGATCTACGGGTTTGATCTGTGGGAATCCCGGTACTGGTTCAGGCTCTCCGAGTGGATGCGCGAAAGTTACTTCACCGAAACGAGATGTGAACTCAACCTGAGCAGCATGATCGATGTTCTGACCACGAAAGAACACAACTTTCCATTTCAATAACGCTTTACGGATTTCTTGGACTTGCTCGTCAGAAAGAGAACGGGAAAGGTCTACACTACTGATTTCGGCACCGATGAAACCAGCAACTTGTTTAACTTCTATATGTTTGTAGCCCATGTAGATTCTCCAAAGTTTGGATCTGTAGGATGGTGTTCACACTCGCCTGTTTCCTTTGGAATTTTGCCAATATAGCGATCGCAATATTCCTGTGCTGGGAGTAGAACTGAGAATATTGTACATTATTTCGATAGATTTACCGTAGTATGCAATGCTATTTAACAATTTTCTGTGTTTGGGGCTAAATGAGCAATCATACAGAAACTTACGCTAAGGCTGTAATCCTTACTGAATAAGCATTCTGCAAATCGATATTTTTCACAATTCTCGATGTACCAATTAACCTATAGATTATTTGGTGCAACAATTTAAGATGGCACAGTAAGAGTTTGAAGCCCATAAATTTCAGAGACTTCAATTGGTACAGTTTTATTCCTAGCGATCGCCTACGGCGGGCGGGTACGCCATCGCAGTATTGAAAGTGGCTCATCAAGTCCAAGCGCGTAAGTTTCGGTATCACTGCTCATTTCACCCCTGTTTTTGCAGCTAGGATCTTCCGAATTGAGACACTGATGCCCAACTGTTGGAGAGGCTACGCCCAAAGCATAGTTATACCGAAGGCTTTATGAGTCGTGAAGCGTAAAGCCCCCGCACTTCATCCGGGGGATATAAGCGAACAAGCTGAATTTATTCAGTTGTGATATGGGGCAAGAATTAACCAAGGGGTTTAAACATTAATCATTCCAAAGACCTTGAAACTTGGTAGATGCAAGTTCGGTGTAACGAAGAGTATGCTGAATATTTTTATGCCCCACAGAACTCTGAATTGTTCGGGTATCAATAACTCGATTCGCCAGATAATAACCTGTCCATACCGAAGCATATAGCCATGGACAGGTAAAGATAAGCTCGTTCAACAATACCCACGATCGCAATTTTTGGAGCTTGCATTTGCAGCTTATCTATGTGAATATTCTATGAGCAAAATACGGTAAATTGCCCGAATTATCGTAGTACTTATATTGCTTGTAGTTTAAATGCACTTATGTTTACCAAGTATTTACCAAATCCACTGATGAAGATTGTCAGCAGCCTTCTTCAAAA
This sequence comes from Nostoc sp., assembly GCF_036917775.1. Taxonomy (GTDB): domain Bacteria; phylum Cyanobacteriota; class Cyanobacteriia; order Cyanobacteriales; family Nostocaceae; genus Nostoc. The sequence goes on along the minus strand of NZ_JBALEQ010000049.1, from coordinate 14,662 downwards.
TTATGAAATATCTAGAATTGGCATATTTGCCTTATTCTTTACCTGCGGGTTAAGTTTGACTCTTGTGATATCTGCGTGTTCTGCCAACAATACAGGTAACTCTGTAGCAACACAGACAGCAAATCAAGGTGTGGTAGTTCGTATCGGCTATCAAAAAGCGGCAACTATTCTCAGCGCTCTCAAAAACCGAGGCAATTTAGCGCAAACTTTAACGGCTACTGGTGCTTCGGTGAAATGGGCAGAATTTCCCGCCGGCCCACCGATGCTAGAAGCAATGAACGCAGGTAGTATTGACTTTGGCTATACAGGTGAATCACCACCAATATTTGCCCAAGCCGGAGGTACTCCCTTGGTTTATGTTGCTTACGATCCTTGGAGTCCCAAAGCTGAGGCAATTATTGTACCGAAAGATTCACCAATTAAAACGGTTGCTGACCTTAAAGGGAAAAAAGTAGCCTTTGCTAAAGGCTCGAACAGTAACTATCTTGTTGTCAAAGCTGTAGAAGCTGCCGGATTAAAGTATAGTGACATTCAACCAGCACATCTAACACCAGCAGATGCCCGTGCTGCATTTACTGGTGGTAATGTTGATGCTTGGGCAATTTGGGACCCTTACCTAGCAGCAGTTGAACACGACACAAAGGTTAGAAAATTAACAGATGCAACAAATTTAGCGCCGAATCGGGGTTACTATCTTGCGCGTCAAGAGTTTGTTAAATCTCACCCCGATTTGTTGAAAACCCTGTTAGATGAAGTAAGCATTGTAGATAAATGGGCAACAAATAATCCACAAGAAGTTGCCAAATTTTTAGAACCAGAGTTAGGTATTCCCGCAGCAGCATTAGAAATTGCCGAAAAACGACGAAAGTATGGTGTTTTACCGCTAACAGATGAAGTAATCACTCAGCAACAAAACATTGCCGATACTTTTTACAAAATCAAGCTAGTTCCTAAGCAAATCCAAGTCAAAGATATTGTTTGGAACAGTAATAAATCTTAGAAGTCCCTCCCTACTCGCAAAAGCTTATGGACATCAACACCCAACAAATAAAAACTGATGTACTTGTCATTGGTGGCGGTACAGCCGGGACAATGGCTGGAATCAAAGCCAAACAAGCCAATCCTGATGCAGAGGTACTGATTTTAGAAAAAGCTAACATCCGACGGAGTGGTGCGATCGCAATGGGTATGGATGGGGTGAATACCGCAGTTATTCCCGGACATTCCACCCCAGAACAATACGTCCGCGAAGTCACCCTAGCCAACGATGGTATTCTCAACCAAAAAGCCGTATATCAAACAGGCAAATTAGGTTACGAAGTTATCCAAGAATTAGAAAGTTGGGGTGTGAAATTTCAAAAAGATGCCCAAGGCAACTATGACTTAAAACAAGTGCATCGTGTGGGTAAATATGTCTTACCCATGCCAGAAGGTAAAGACCTCAAAACCATTCTTACCCGCCAAGTCAAACGCCACAAAGTCAAAGTGACAAATCGCGTCATGGCAACCCGCATCTTAGTCAAAGAAGGACGTGCTATTGGTGCAGTAGGATTTGATGTCAGAAACGGTAATTATATTATCATTCAAGCTAAAGCCGTTATCTTATGTACAGGTGCTTGTGGCAGATTAGGATTACCTGCTTCCGGCTATCTCTACGGCACTTATGAAAATCCCACCAATGCCGGAGATGGCTATTCAATGGCTTATCATGCAGGTGCAGAACTCAGCAATATTGAATGCTTTCAAATTAATCCTTTGATTAAAGATTACAACGGCCCCGCCTGTGCTTATGTTGCTGGGCCTTTTGGGGCACATACAGCCAACGCCGAAGGAAATCGCTTCATTAGTTGTGACTATTGGAGTGGTCAAATGATGTTGGAAATCTGGAAAGAATTAAATTCTGGGAAAGGGCCAGTCCAATTGAAAATGACCCATCTTGATGAAGATACAATTGCAGAAATTGAATCCATACTTTGGGCAAATGAACGACCAAGTAGAGAACGCTTTCATCAAGGTAGAAATGAAGATTACCGCACTCACGGCGTAGAGATGCACATCTCAGAAATTGGCTTATGTAGCGGTCATAGTGCTTCTGGCGTATGGGTAAATGAAAATGCTCAAACAACCATTCCAGGTTTATATGCAGCCGGAGATATGGCTAGCGTTCCCCATAATTACATGATTGGGGCATTTGTTTTCGGTCGCATAGCGGGAACTGATGCCATTGAATATATAAAAAATATAGATTTTTTAGAACCAGATACAAATTTTTTAGAAGCTGAAAAAGCTAGAATATATACACCTTTAACTCGTCCAAATGGTGTACCTCATACCCAGGTAGAATATAAATTAAGACGCTTAGTTAATGATTATCTACAACCACCAAAATCAGGTAATAAAATCGAGATTGGTTTGAAACATTTTGTTCAATATCAAGAAACATTAGATTTAATGGGCGCTCGTGATCCCCATGAATTAATGCGTTCTATGGAAGTGCATTTTATTAGGGACTGTGCAGAAATGGCAGCCAGAGCATCATTATATCGTCAAGAAACTCGTTGGGGACTTTATCATTATCGCTTAGATTATCCCGAAAAAAATGATGATGAATGGTTCTGTCATGTCAACTTAAAGAAAAATGAATCAGGACAAATGATATTGTTTAAACGTCATGTAGATTCTTATATTGTAGAAGTAGATACAGTTAAAGAATTTTATAATGTGGCTGTGAGGTAATCTATTCAATCTAATGACACATCTCAGTGTTAATCTAAACAAAGTTGCTCTACTTAGAAATTCGCGTAATTTTGGCATACCAAGTGTAATTAAAGCAGCTTATACTTGCATTCAAGCAGGCGCACATGGAATTACAGTTCACCCACGTCCAGATGCACGACATATCAAGTCTGAAGATGTTTATGAATTTGCAAAAATGCTAACTGTTGAGTTCAATATAGAAAGTAATCCATCATCTCAATTTTTAGAAATCATCCGAGATGTCAAGCCAACACAGTGTACTTTAGTTCCTGATGGACCTGATGTATTTACTTCAGACCACGGATGGGATTTGGTTACAAATGGCTTTCGCTTACTAGCAAAATGGATAAAAGGTGCTTATCTTTCGGTTGGTGACATTTGGTTGGCATTAATTTTAGACCAGAAAGTTCGAGAAAGTCCTATACCTGAATATACCCATATTGGTCTGACTGTTTCTATTGAAGATTTTCCTATTCTTAGCCAACGCATTCAGCAATCAGGAGCAAAAAATTGGCAAGACAATAAAAGCGAAGGTGCTTCTTTATATTTCCTTGATCCAAAATGATCATAAACTAGAAATTCATGCTTCTGATTTAAACACCAGAATAAAAAGTGCTAAAGCATCTCCGTGGGAAGGGTTAGAATTTTTCATTTAAAGTTGATTAATTGAATTAGGGAGTAATAAATGTATGGCTTTAACCACACAAAGAATAGATGTTCCTGTCATCGTTGATGAATCTAAATGTTTAGAAAAATGCACAGCTTGTATTGAAGTTTGTCCCCTTGATGTATTAGCAAAAAATCCAGAAACAGGGAAAGCATATATGAAATATGATGAATGCTGGTTTTGTCTCCCTTGTGAAAAAGAATGTCCCACCAATGCAATTACAGTACAAATTCCCTTTTTATTGCGATAGTTTTTCTCTTATCCTCTGTGACTCTGTGGTAAAATAATGAATGATGACCTCAAAAATTGGCTAGAAATGTTGCGATCGCCTGATGTAAATGACCGCTTAGTAGCTGTCAAAACCTTACAACATTTAGGCGATGAAGAAACAGTAGACGCTTTAATTATTGCTTTGAAAGATGAAAATATCGCTGTACAAAAAATAGCCATATCTGCCCTTTGGGAAATTGCCGATCCTGTGGTAATTCCTGCTTTAATTGAATGCTTAACTTCCGCAGATTCAGATATTCGCGCTGAAGCTGCATCAGCATTAAACGAATTGGTGACACCAGATGAGTTGTTACTTTTATTAGATAAGTTACAGATTAATGATGTCAATATACAACTAAATATTTTAGTGCTGTTGCGAAAGATCCATGATATTCAATCATTACCATATATTTTACCCTTTTTAGAATCCAAAAATTCTGAGTTAAGAGAAGCAGCAATTACTACACTTCGATATATAAATCAAATAGAAAAATGTCCACAAGCTTTGGATTTAATTTTTGACCAAGAACCAATAGTCCGTCGTGCTACTGCTTTAACTTTAGGACATCTACAAGATACACAAGTAATTACAATACTTGCTCAAGCGCTTACAAATGATAGTGACTGGCAAGTTCGCCGTAATGCAGCTAAATCTCTGGCTATTCATGAAAATCAGCAATCAACTTCAGCACTAGAAATAGCTTTAGGTGATGAACATTGGCAAGTACGCAAATCAGCAGCACAAGCTTTACAAAGAATACCAGATATTCAAGTTATGCCGAGATTAATTCAAGCATTAACAGATGAATATGCAGATGTCCGCAAAGAGGCTGCGATCGCACTTGGTAATTTAGCTCATCCTGATGTTATTAACCCACTGCAACAAGCCTTAGATGATCCTGACAAAGAAGTGTCCATCCAAGCGCAACGGGCAATTCAGAAGATTCAAAGAGATAGAATAGTCTCAATTGAGCAGTAAATCACTAAGGGAAAGCGTAATGAAAAATCCATTTCCTGGAATGAACCCGTATTTGGAACAGCCTGAACATTGGCATCAAGTTCACAATCGTTTAATTGTAGCGATCGCTGATGACCTGACTCCTCAAATCGCCCCTAAATACCGAGTTTCCATTGAAGAGCGAGTTTACACTAGCGTAGATGATATCTTACTCGTAGGAATTGCTGATGTAGCAGTTGCCAAACGTAACATTACAGATAACAGTATAACTTTGACTGCTGCAAAACTTTCTGAACCCAGTAAAGTGAAAGTTCCTATACCTGAACAGATAACTGAGCGATTTTTAGAGGTGCGAGCAACTCCAACCAAAGAAGTAGTTGCTGTGATTGAAATACTTTCCCCCAAAAATAAACGCTCCAAAGAAGGTAGAGCAGCTTATGAGAGCAAACGAAACAAAATTTTGGCTTCTGCAACCAATTTAGTAGAAATCGACCTCTTGAGGCAAGGTGAGCCAATGCCTATTTTTGGAGCGACAACTACAGATTATAGTATTTTGGTCAGTCGTAGCTACAACAGACCTGATGCAGATTTATATACTTTCGATCTAAAAAACCCAATTCCTGTTTTTCCTGTACCTTTGCGTGAGGAAGAACCTGAACCTATAGTTGACTTGCAAAGGTTATTAAACGAAGTTTACGAACGTGCTAGATTTGACTTGGCCATTGATTATTCACAACCTTTAAAGATAGTGCAATCAACCGAAGAAAAAGCTTGGGTGAGAGAAGTTTTGCAGAGGTTCTAAATCAGAGCGATCATTCTTGGTAACTTAGTAATGCCAACCCGATCAAAAATTTGCTAATTTCGCAATACAAATTCTTTACTCCAAATTATTGACCTCTGCTCATCAGCAATATTTATTAGGTGGACTTTATCGACAAAAAAATTATAATTTAAATCTAATTGCTGTGCTTCTTCTAAAACCTGCAAAAATTGAGCTATATTTTTTGTAAATCTTCCTAACGTTAAATGTGGAATAAATGGTAAATTATCTCTGCAATATTTAGCTAATATACCTGTGTATAATTCATTGTGTAATTCTATCATATTTACCTTTCCTTCTTCAACTATTAAAAACAGATATTCATCCCATGATTTTTGCAATCCTTTGAGACAAATAGGAAATGCTTTCCATTTACTCAAGATATTATCAATATGAAGAATGAGATTGTTTTCATTAATAGACTCGATTATGGGAAATACAAGTGTAATATGTGGTTCTATTAAATAAACTTGTGGATCATATTTCTGCCTTATTTGATTGATATTCTCTGTGTTAATATTGGGGTAATGTACGATTGCGTAAGACATATTGATAAATTATTAAAACTTATACAGCAGATTTCAACTTCTCTACTTCGCATAGCGTGTCACAAACAGAGACTACGCTAACGGAGGTACAGGAATACCCTTTTAACATCAAGAAGATATGACTACAGCCCATCAGCAAGAAGTCGTCCAATTACTCAAACAGGTTATCGAGCCTACCTTAAATAATGACATCGTTAGTTTGGGAATGGTACGAAACTTACGCATAGTTGATGATTATATTTATTTACGTTTATATATTGGTTCTCATCAGCACCAATTACAGCCAGAAATTCAATCTAAATTATCATCTTTATCTTGGTGTAAAAAAACTTATATTCAAATTTGTACAATTCCTGGTGTTAAAACAACTCTAGGCATCTCTAGTGGTAAAGGTGGTGTGGGCAAATCCACAACAGCCGTTAATATAGCCGCAGCTTTAAAATTACAAGGTGCAAAAGTAGGATTATTAGATGCTGATGTCTATGGACCCAATATTCCCCAGATGTTGGGTTTAGGAAAAACTGATATTCAAGTGATTAATACTCCCACAGGTGATAAGTTTTTACCTTTAGAAGTTCAGGGAATAAAAATAATTTCAATGGGTTTACTTGCAGAAGCAAATCGTCCTTTGGCATGGCGAGGGCCTGTACTGCATAAAATTATCACGCAATTTTTGCAAGATGTGGAATGGGGTGAATTAGATTATTTATTGATAGATTTACCCCCAGGTACAGGTGATGCTCAAATTACAATTATCCAAGAAAGCCCAATTTGTGGAGTCATTTTAGTGACAACTCCTCAACAAGTGGCTGTTGCAGATGTACGACGTAATATATATATGTTTCGCCAAGTGGGTGTTCCTGTCCTTGGCATCATTGAAAATATGAGTTATTTAATTTGCGGTGATTGTGGTTTACGCACACCGATTTTTGGTAGTGGTGGCGGCGAACAACTGGCCGCAGAATTACTTGCGCCTTTGTTGGGACAAATTCCCATTGATCCCCGCATTTGTAGCGGTGGAGATACTGGAAATCCGATCGCAATTAGTGAACAAGCTTCCCCAGCCAGTGAGGTTTTTAGAAAAATTGCAATATTACTTAATACAACTTTTAAAAACTAGGCTGCGTAGATATTTCACAGCCTAGTTTAAAACTATCTAGCTTACGCCAGCACTGGTTGGGCTTCTAGTTTCTCAGCTTTCTGCTTGAGGACAGTCGGTAATTCACTGGTTAACGGCTCACCTTCAACCACTTGTGAACGGAAACCATCAGGCCCAACTGGAACATCACCTGTGATGGTAGTGCGATAGAGTACGCGCTCAACTTCTATATGATCCAAATCTTGTGGGGCTAAATGCGAGGTGGCGCGGTTGTCCCAAAATGCGATATCACCATTGTTCCAACGGAAGCGGGTGGTGTAAACAGGTTTAGTGATTTGATTGAAGAACAACTCAAGTAATAGTTCGCTTTCTTGGGGTGACACGTCCAGAATGTGGGAAGTGAAGCCAGGATTGACGAACAATGCACGTTCACCTGTCTCTGGATGAACCCGCACGACTGGGCTAGAGTGGTAAAACTCGCTAGATTAGATTTTTCATGATTGAAATAGGCGTAAATAGGTAAACCAAAATTTTCAATAATAACGAATTTACTACGTTTAAGTTTTTGCTCTAGCTAGTTTTGCCACGCTAGAATATTATACTGGGCTAACTCTTTAGAAATTCCTCGCGTGAAGTTCAATAAAGCAGCATTAGTTGTACCGCCTGGGAGGAAAGATGGACGAGGCGTGCGTCCTGCACCACTCATGAAAGCTTGCATGATCCGTTCCTCAAATTCAGTAGCAAAGTTCTCTGGTGGAGATTTGCCAAGCAAATTTTTAACTATTTCTAAACAACGGGTCGTTGATGTGCCAACAAAAATATCGAACACATCTTCTAAAGTTAGAAATAGTCCTATTTCCTTGAGCATTTCCAACAAAATAGTATTTGCGATGCGCTCACTATCTATCAAAACACCATCACAATCAAAAATAACTAAATTAAATTGGTTCATGAATTTACTAAAAATTCAAAGTCCACAACAGCACGAATTTTACTCATCTTGACCAAACCTGAATTAATTTACAAGCTTTAGTTTGGTGCAGTTTCGTCGGAAAGAATAGTAATGATATCTCTCAATGGGCGATCGCGTTCGCACTCTTCTGGTGTTTCCTTACCCAAAGAAGTATCTTTCACCAAGCGGTAAACATCAGCTGCGCCGTAAAAAATCTGCTCAGTTAGACCTAACTCTTTAAAGGTTTCGGCAATCTCTTCCATTTCCCCTATCCAACGATGTGCTTTTGGTGTCATGGATGGAATAGAATGGGTGAGAATAGCAGCAAGTTCTGGTTGGCTACTAGATACTTCATTCCATAGTTGCTCATCCAAGCCTAAGCGATGGGCAGCAATTAATAATTCTGTACTAATTGCTGTCAGTCCTTTTGTCAGGGCAGCGTAAGACATTTTCAATCCAGAAGCCTGACCAATTTCATCACCAATTACTCGGATATCCAATCCATAATTCTGCAATTGTTGCAATTCACCGGCCTGTTTTCCTGACGCATAGATGCGAGTGCGGCCCGGAACTCTAGGAGGTGGGCCAATGATGGAAGCATCTACAAAAGTTGCCCCAGATGATTCAATCAGTTGGGCAATACGTTTTACTTTTTGGGGTGCAACTGCATTGCAATCAACGTACAGAATTTGTTTCCTCACATTGCCTATAACCTCAGCTACTTGCCTTGCTGCTTCTGTTGCGGCGGCTGGGACTAGAACTGATAGCACTACATCAGATTCAATTACTAGTTCTGTAAGAGAACCGACATCTTGGATGTTGCCTGCGGCGGCTAATTGCCGAGTTCTAGGACTGCGATCGTTTAGGGCGGCAATGGTTTTCAATCCATTTTGATTGAGAACGGCTGCGATCGCCTGTCCCATGTCACCCGGACTTAAAATACCAACAGTTTGGATTTGCATGGAAAGCTTGATTGTTACCTGTATTCAGCTTTTGATTAATTCGCTGATTTTGGTGATTGAGTTATGAGATAAGCTACGGTAAGTTGATACAATTACCGTAATCAGTCTAAGTACGAACCTACCATACATCATTCTCTAGAAGCAAGCTATTTAATGACTCAAAAAGCAGAATTATCTCAATTTGCCCACGAGCGAATTAAACGAGTAGTATACAACAACGCTGTTTGGTGCGATACGGTTTGTCGAGTACATGGGCTACCTGGAGAATTTAAGGATGTACTATGGGTCAACCGACATGAAACACCTCGCTTTTATCCAAACGTCGTCACGCTAGTAGGAGCAGAGGCATCTGCAACCCAGTTGGAATGGATTCAAAATCTTCTGGAGGCAGGTATCAGCGGAAATTGGGGAGTTAAGGACAGTTTTTGCACACTTAACCTTGTACAAGAAGGATTTGCAGTATTATTTGAAGCGCAGTGGCTCTATCGGTCAGCATTGCTGCCAAAAGCAGATAAAAGGATTGCAGATGTGCGTTGGCTCAAGATAGATAAAGCACCTGCGCTCATGGAATGGGAGACAGCATGGGCTGGCCACTCGGCAGACGAGGTATGTGAAAAGCAACCGCAAATATTTATGCCTGGTCTGCTAGTAAATGAAAATATTACCATGCTAGCTGCATATAAGAGCCACAGGATTATCGCAGGTGCGATCGCTTTTCGCAATTATGATGTCATAGGGCTAACAAACGTGTTTCTACCTACAGATGATACAGAAAATTTTCTAGCCGATTGTATTTTTCTAGTTATGGACTTGTTTGAGGGTTTACCAATTGTTGGCTATGCGGCAGGTCAGAGAATTGCTCTATTACAGGCACAGGGTTTCGAGTCAATTGGTTCTTTAAGAGTTTGGAGAAGAGAAAGGGAGCTTTGGTGATTTCGTGATGCTAGAGTCACTGTTATGGGTAAAGTGATTGTTTTATCCTTATTATTTATTGCAAATTTCTACTTAATTTATTTTCCCACCCAAATTTGAGTTGATGATGTATTAAAGTCTCTAAAGGAAGGTTGAATACATGGAAGCTTTTCAAGAAGAAGTTGAAGGCGAAATAGTTAAAAGCGAAATAGCAAAACAAATTTATGCAGTTTCACATTTGGCTGGGTCTTTTAAACTCCGTTCTGGACGAATATCAAACGAATACTTTGATAAGTATCAGTTCGAGGCAGATCCAATTCTACTTAATGCTATTGTTAAGCAAATGCTTACTCTTATTCCAAGCGATATCAAAGTACTTGCAGGTCTGGAACTTGGTGGCATTTCGATAGTGACACTCTTATCACACTACTCTGGTTTACCTACTGCTTTTGTAAGAAAAGAAGCGAAAAAATATGGAACTTCCCGATTAGCTGAAGGTGTACAGATTAATAATCAGAAGGTGCTGATTGTAGAAGATGTAGTAACTTCTGGTGGTCAAATCATTATCTCAGCCAATCAATTGCGTCAACTTAGCGCTCAAATTGATTACGTACTCTGCGTTATTGACCGCGAGGAAGGTGCTGTTGATAAACTCTTAGCGGAAGGTATTACACTGCTTTCTCTGCTTAAGCGGAGTGATTTTCCTAATTAAGATTTAGGTCATATCAAAAGTGCTGTTGTTACTGTTACCAAAAGAGGAGTTATGACTCAAGATTTATGGACAGAAGTTGATCGTTATATCACTGATTTACTTGTGCCTGCCGATTCCCTAATGGATGAGGCGCTTCAGGCTAGTGATGCAGCTGGTTTACCACCACATAATGTTTCGCAGAACCAAGGTAAACTGCTCATGCTATTAGCCTTAATCCATAAAGCACGCACTATTTTGGAGATTGGTACATTAGGGGGCTACAGTACAATTTGGTTAGCCAGAGCATTGCCTGCTGACGGTCATTTGATCACCCTAGAGTCAAATTTTAAGCACGCCGAAGTTGCCTGCGAGAATATAAACCGCACTGGTCTGGCTCATCTTGTCGAGGTGCGTGTTGGTCAGGCAATAGAGACACTGCCGCAACTGGCTAAGAGCTTGTCATGTAACAACCTTGCCTCTTTTGAGCTAGAAATGCCTTCTCAGTAAGCTTTCTAGATAATAAATTGTAAAAGTTGTTTCTTGACAGGCTCTAAGGAGCGATACAATCCATTTGACCTAATTTTCATTGGCGCAGACAAGCCAAGCAATCCAGAATACTTCGCGTGGGCGTTAAAGCTTTCCCGGCGGGGTAGCCTGATTATCGCTGATAACGTTGTACGCAATGGATCTGTAATTGAGGCAAACAGCGATGATCCCAGTGTTCAAGGAATACGTCGTTTTAATGAGTCACTCGCACATGAACCGCGTGTGAGTGCAACCGCAATTCAGACTGTGGGTAGCAAAGGCTATGACGGTTTTGCGATAGCGAAGCGCTGCTGTGAAGCGCAGATCGCACTTGTGACATCTGACAATTAGCAACCTTCTCCAAACTCCTCAACTAAGCCGTAGTTTCAATAAATCTATTCAAACCGAAATATGTCAGACATTGCTGATTTTTCTGCTTCTCAACTGTTATCGCTATATCGCGATCGCCAGTTATCACCAGTTGCAGCAACCAAAGCTGCCCTAGAACGGATCAATACTTACAATAACTCAGTTAACGCCTTTGTGATCGTAGATGAAAACACTGCTCTGGCTGAAGCCCAAGCCTCAGAAATGCGTTGGCTAAATGGAAATCCCCGTGGCTTAGTGGATGGTATACCTTTTACCGTCAAGGATTTACTATTAACCAAGGGTTTACCAACGTGCCGAGGGAGTAAAGCGATAATCTGCCATCAGCCTTGGGAAGAAAATGCACCTGCGGTGGCTCGTCTGCGGGAACAAGGAGCAGTTTTATTAGGAAAAACCACAACCTCTGAATTTGGTTGGAAGGGTGTCACCGACAGTCCACTGACTGGTATCACCCGCAATCCTTGGAATACAGATTTGACTCCCGGAGGAAGTAGCGGTGGTGCTGCTGTTGCTGCTGCATTGGGCATGGGAACACTGCATCTCGCTACAGATGGTGGTGGATCGTCAAGAACACCGGCGGCATTAACAGGTGTGTTTGGTTTAAAACCGACTTTTGGACGTGTTTCTGGCTACCCATCAGCCCATACTGGATCATTGTTTCATATTGGCGTTTTGGTTCGTACCGTCACTGATGCCGCACTCACATTAAATGTCATCGCCCATTCTGATGTGCGTGATTGGTATGCTTTACCAGATGAAAAACAAGACTATACTTCTGATTTAGACAAGGGTGTAGCCGGATTGAGAATTGCTTACAGTCCCAACTTTGGCTATGCTGAGGTTGATGCAGAAGTGGCTGCTTTAGTTAAAGCCGCAGTTGATGTTTTTGTTAAACTCGGTGCGATTGTCGAAGAAGTCGATCCAGGTTTTGTGAATCCTCGCCCTATTTTTCAAACATTTTGGCAAGCTGGTGCAGCTAAGTTATTGCGTGGCTTTAGTCCAGAACAACAAGCTGTAATTAAAGAAGGTTTGCAAGCTACAGCCAAAGAAGGCGATCGCCTCACCTTAGTAGAATATCTCAGCGCCCAAGATGCCCGTGAAGCATTGGGACAGGAAATGCAAAGATTTCATCAAAACTATGACTTATTACTTACTCCCACCTTACCGATAGTTGCTTTTCCTGTTGGACAAAATCGGCCTCAATCATCTATTGATCATCAGCACCGAGATTGGACACCTTTTACATATCCTTTTAACCTTACAAAACAACCTGCTGCATCTTTGCCTTGTGGCTTCACCAAAAACGGTTTGCCTGTTGGTATACAAATTGTCGCTGCAAAATATAAAGATTTACTGGTATTGCAAGCAGCTAAAGCTTATGAAAGTGTTTTTCCTTTCATCATGCCGTTAGGAGCAAGTCATTGAGGCGAACAGCGTAGATATTTGGGAACTAACGCGAGCGTGACTGTCATGACTGAGCCAAGCACAAGCCCTTGTTTCGTAATTTTGGGGTTGGCAATCATCACCAGTTGTGCAGGTGTAGCACGCACTTCTCTACGTTCGCGCAGCGTGTCGCAGACAGATGCTCTTGCTAGCTTGCTTCCCCGGAGAGGTACGACAAGCTAGCTACTTGGGCTGCGCTCAGTACAAGCCAGTGACCATCGTAAACATCGCTAGGATTTTTCCTCGCCTTCAAATATTCTCACAAGCAATTACTTTTATTTATCGTTTTAACAAAAAAGAATATTTGCTTCTATCGGCGGGAAAGCTTAATTTTAAAGTATCAAGCCAAACACATACTGAATTAACTAAACAGGTGTAGCATGAATACGAGCAAAAAAATATTGTCAAATAGCGTTGATGTACAAGCACTTCAAAACACTCAAGTTGCACAGAAAGCTCCAGACGCGTCGATAGAACAATTAACGCGAGGACAACAGCTTGCTGATAAATTAGCAAACCATGTAGGCTCTTGGAAATTTCTGATTTGCCAAAGTACCATTTTGGCGGGATGGGTGGGAATGAACTTGACACCAGGAGTTCCCCACTGGGATAATTCACCGTTTATCATGCTCAACTTAGTGTTTTCATTTGCTTCAGCCTACACAGCGCCAATTGTATTGATGAGTCAGAATCGCCAGTCTGAGACTGACCGCAGAAGTACCGAAATCGACCATCAAGTGAATCTTAAAGCAAGTCAAAATATTGAACTATTACATCATAAATTGGATGAATTACACTCTCAAAGGCTTAACGAACTAACTCAAATTATCAAAGAGCAGCAACAAATTATCAATGAGATTAAAGTAACTTTAGTACATAGTCCGAAAGAGAATAAAGAAGCTAAAGTAGCTCTATTACCAGGCTTGCATATTCAAACTAATAGCAAATTTCCTAAACAACCTTCTAGCAATAAATCTTTTACAGTTGCTGAAGCAGTTGGAGACAATAACAAAGCTGTTGAAAAACTGACTCGTCACTAAGAATCAGCCATCAATGCTTTTTTGATTAGCAGATAGATAAGAGGCTGTGTTTTGCTTGACTCGATACACTTGTAGGTTAAACCCTAGAATATATGACGCTAAGTCAAAGCCGTTTTTAAAGTTTATTGAAAACAAAGAATGTTTGCTTTGAATTAGGAAGTTCACAAAGTAAATTTAGTTTGTACTTCATTGCTAGTAGACACTGCTTACCAATTGGATTGGAGATACTAGATTTACACGTTTCGTTAAATAGCAATTTTTCATACATTTCCAGACATCAACGAACACTAATAAAAATATTATCAGCAATAAAATTGAACGGAGAGAAAATGAGCGAGCTTATTACGGCTATCCCTACAGGAATCACAGCTTTTATAGCTACAAATCTAGATGATTTAGTTATCCTCACACTGTTATTCTCCCAGGCAAATGCCACTTTTCGCCATCAGCATATCATAATTGGTCAGTATCTAGGCTTCTGTACTCTGGTTATTGCCAGCCTAGTGGGTTTTTTAGGAGGGTTGATATTACCATCCTATTAGACATCTCCGAAAACAGTTAAAGCCCTTGTGTGGCTAGGCTGTAGCCCGTAAATGCAATCATCTTAAATTAGTTACTCTGTACGATAAAA
>NZ_JBALEQ010000048.1:0-49153 GCF_036917775.1 Nostoc sp. | reverse complement strand
TACTCACTTAATTTCCAATTGATGATGTATCAAAAAAATGTCTTAGTTCGAGTGCTGTGAATGGATTTTTTATTGTTTGTGAGAAATCCGGGTTTAACTATGTGCAGATACATTTGTATAATTCGTAATTCGTAATTTTTTTAGAAATAAAGGCTGTTTCTGCCCTTTCCTTGGTAGGAAAAGAGAAGGGAGTTAGGTTTTTACTAGTAAATCAGGAACCGCTACAGTTATATTTTTATCGACTGATAACTCAACCTAGCCAGAAATGGAATATTAATGTAAATACTACAGGAATTTCAAAAGATACGCTCAGACTATACTATTGAGCTTTCTTGAGCAATGGTGCGTAGTTGTAGCCCGTCGTAGACATCGCCTACTCAAACCACTGCACGAGATAATAACAATACCTCGTTCAATTGTTAGCGATCGCTAATGTCCTTTGATAACCTCTGCAAACTACTGTCCGAAAAACATCCTGCTACCTTTGCCAGTTGGGTATTAGGAACACCACAAACTTCCGTCAAAGTCCTCAAAACCGAATTGAGCATCGAACCAATTCGCGCTGATTATGTCACATTTTTACAATTACAAGGACGCATTCTCCATCTGGAATTTCAAACCAAACTAGAATCTACGCCACCCCTACCCCTGCGGATGCTAGATTATTGGGTACGCTTGTATCGTTTATATCGTCTACCAATAACCCAAGTTGTCGTATTATTGCTTCCCCCTGCACCAGGAACAGTAATTGAAACTGTCTTCTGTGTCGAAACTACCCGTCATGAATATCGCGTGATTCGCTTATGGGAAGAAAATCCTGAACTATTCCTAAATGAGCCAGCTTTGTTACCATTAGCACCACTGGCCGCAACCACGCAACCCCAAGCATTGTTGCAACAAGTTGTGGTCAAAGTTAATCAACTTGAGCCAAGACAACGACCAGAAATTTCCGCGTATACCCAAATCTTAGCGGGGTTAAAATACAATCAAGACTTGATTCGACAATTATTTCGGGAGGGTATGATGCGCGAGTCAGTAATTTATCAAGAAATTCTCGCTGAAGGCGAACAACGCGGACGGGAAGAAGGACGAAAAGCAGAAGGGCAATTGCTGATTCTCCGTCAGCTTACTCGACGGGTGGGAGAATTACCCCAAGATATGCTAGACCGGATTGAAACTCTCTCTTTAGAACAATTAGAAAATCTCGGTGAAGCATTGTTGGATTTTCAGGCGATCGCGGATTTAGAAACCTGGTTTGGTACATTAGACGTAGGAGTGAAAATAACGTAGATACAATTTATGAATTATGCCTACTAAGGATTTCGGGCAACGCATAATTAATTTCACTCCTATGTCTATTAGATGAATTTTTCCATTTGAGCCAATGTCTGATGGTGCTAAGGGATAAAAATAGTTTCAGAAGAACGAAAGCGAGTTGAGCTTGTCAGATTGCCACATTAAAGTTCAATTAACTTGAAACCCCAAGGTTTGAGAGCCGCTAAAGCTATTTCTTCATTTACACCTTCATAAGCCTCCCATTCTAAAGGATGCTCTTTAGGATGTCCGTCGCCGACATTACCTGCAACTTTAATTATTGGACAGTTGGCGATGCGATCGCGCTCTAGCCCTTTGGGAATTGCTAGCTGGATTTTATGCCCGATAAACTTTGCCGTACTTTCTTCAGCGACAGATTCACGGATTAAACAAATATCACCAGCTGTCCCCCAAGTAGTTTGGTAAATATGGAGAAATGATATATAAGGTGCTGGTTTGATGGATCTTTTGAGAACGTGCATTATCTGTAATCCTTACACTATGAATCAAAAATCATAAGTTATACAAGTATTTTCTATCACGTTCGTAGGGAAGAAGAATGTTTTTAACTCACTTTTTGCATCTAGTCTAAGTGATTAGAGACTTCTTGGTGGAATATAGTGGTTTTCTAGTCAGAATACAGACCTAACCCCCGGCCCCTTCCCTACAAGAGAAGGGGAGCAAGAGCAGAGTGGAATGGCATAGAAAGGAGCGATTGCTAGAACACGATAATTGCCCATAAACTAGCTGCCAATGCGATCGCAGCTAAATGTTGCCCAAGGAGCAATTTCACTGGTTGCTTGGCAATTTTTTGAGTTAATAACATAGTCATCAACACTGAGAAAATTATCGTTGCACCTTGCAAAAAGGCAATCACAGCCGGGTGAGCAACCAATATTGGCAATTGTTCACCACTCAAACCAAGAGTAGCAAAGGTAACAGGTAAAATTCGCCCGCCTTCGCCTAAGCCCAAACGCAAATAGTGAGCCAAATTTCCGCCCAAGACTAATGGTAAATAACCATAGGCAAGTTCTACAAATGATTTTGGCTTTCGGTTAAAATTCAACAGTTTCAGCAAACGATAAACCCCCAAGGTAAAGATCGCTGGGATAATTAACACTAGCAGCGATAATCCGAAGTGCTGCCAAAACTGAGTTAAATCCAGTTGCAAACCCAACCAAGATTGCAATTCTGGCAAGCGATGCAGATATATTCCACCCAACAGCAAAAACAATAATGCTACTTCATAAGTGCGGGGTACATGAGTTGTCCACAATTCAATTCCAGGGGGACGCAAGTTGAATTCAACGGAACGATGGGGACAAGCTTTCAGGCAAGTCATGCACAGTACGCAATCTCTGTTATCTTCTAACTGCGCTGGGTGCGAGTATAAAGGACATCCATTCGTTTCCATCCCTTCGCCCTTTTGCGGCCCACCTTTATAGCACTGATACGTTGTGCAACTAGCAGAACATATCCCTTGCTGGGCGCGGAGTTCTGTCATTGAAAGTTTGGCAAATAAACCATTCATTCCACCAATGGGGCACAGATATCGACACCAAAACCGCCGCTCAAAAATGGCGGAGAAAATCATCGCCCCAGCAGTAATTAACAGCAGCAAACAAGCACTGAGGTAAGCGGTATTTTCTAAATGCCAGAGTTCTTCCCATAAGAAAATGAGGGTGAACAAACCAAACATAAACCATCCGCCCCATTTCTCAGCTTCTTCTCTCGGCCAGCGCTTGAGTTTTCTAGGCCACAGCCAGAGAGATAACTTTTGGGTAATTTCCCCGTAAATCATGAAGGGACAAACAGAACACCAGATGCGTCCCAAAAAGGGGAAGAGAAATAAGAAGAAAGGCCACCACCAAGCCCAAAATAGATTTAATACAAAATTGCGATCGCGGGTTTGTGGCCCAATAAATAATATTGCAACGATGATTGCAAAAGCCGTTGCAGTAAAACCATAGTTAATGCGATCGGGCCACCAAGGACTACGCAAAAACCGCCGCAAACTAGGATAGGCATTTAACAGATTTACGCGAAATCGTTTTTTCTTCGCTTCGGCTGGCCAGAAAATTTCTTCTGTTAATTCATCAGTACCCTCAGCTTGCACGATCGCTCTTTCAACCAGATTTTTTAATTCCTTGAGGTTCCCAGGAAAATCATAAGACTGTAGGCGACGTAAAGCTTCTGGGGTAATGTGCGGTTTTGGAACGCCTCTAGAGCGAATGTAGAGACTGGTATAATATTCAACCTGTGCCTGAATATCAGCTTTCCGCACCCGTAGCGGTGGTACTTTAATAATGTGACCAACGGAACGTTCAATTGTCGGTTGAGTTTTTTCGGAAACAATCAGAATTCTGGCTTTACTGGGACGAGGTTGGGCTACAGTTTCTCCAGAACGACTGACGGGGGTATACATACCAGTTTTGAGCAACTGCGTCACGGGAGGTAATAATTCTTCGGATAGTTCTTGGATATTATTGAGAACTAAAGTACCTTCTCCCAACCATTCCAACAGTCCTGGTTTACCGCCAGCGCGACCAAATAAGTCTGCGCCGCTAGTTTGCAGAATACCGCAATTTACTTTAATGATTGGTTCTCGCCGTTTTGGAGAACCAAAGTGGATAAGTGCTGCTATATTGTCTTTTTCTAACCCTGGTTCACCGAAAATATCTACTGATTTGCGATCAGCAGCAGCTTCTCGAATTTGCTCCCGCAGGCGCACAGCATAGCGACTTGTACCGACAATTCCGCGTTGGGCTTTGGTAACTAAATATGGCCGCAAAGCTACAGAACGTTCTTGTTCATGGCTAAGTGCAGATGTTACCTGAGCTAATTCTTGAACCAATTGGCGGGAAAAAGCCTGAGCAATTTCGGGGTACTGGGTGACTAATGCCCGAAATTTATCAGCAGGTACAACCCAGAAATGACATTCAGTTACTGTAGTAATTGTGAATGGAGTTAATTCTTCCAGCAGCAATTCTTTGAGTTCAATCACTGCTCCGGGAAGGAATCCACAAGCTAAGGCTGGGTTGCTTTGATTGGTGCTATTGCTTTCGAGTTGACCTTCTACAAGAATATAAAGGGCTTCTGGAGAATTGCCTTCACTAACCAAGTCAGTTTCGGCTGGTACAACTTGTTCTTCAATTACTTGTGCGATCGCATTTAACACTTCATCTGAGAGAATTCCTAAACTGGTACGTTCTTGTAGCCATATAACCGTTTCTGGAGATGTCATCTTAAGTTCTCCGTGTAGGCTGTTATGTATAACAAGGATTAATTATCCCTTGAAAGCTGGTTCAAGAATTCATAATTTAGAACGAAGTTCAGATTGGACTACACTTTACCTTTTCCCTTAATTTCTCCAGTAAGTTCCAAGACCTGTTTTCATTCTCAGAGATAAACAGAGGAAGCCAGTAGACTGCTTTCTCGATCAACCTATTACTATCATTATTTAAATCTTCAATTAATTTTACTACTGACTTAAATCCCAGTTTAGGAATTGCAAAATCTAACCATAATTTAATAGATTGAGCATTGGATTCTAAAACTCCATAGCTAAACATTTTTGTGACATAATCTCTTGTATGCAAGACCTTCTTTGCTATTACAATAGTAGCCAGGCTTTTTTGTTCAACCATGCTCTTGATAATTTCATATACTGCAACTTCCGGTATTGATTTCAGATAATCTAAAATTACCTTTTCCTCCTGAGAAGTTAAGGATCTATAAGTACTAATCTGTATTAATTGTTGAACACGATCATTCATAAGTTATTGTCAAAATCCATAAGGTATGAAAAGGTTTAATGGCAAACCAGCGTTACCTGCTGAATTAGCTGATGGTTTGTAGTGACCAGAAGCATTATTCCAATATTTAATTTGACCTTTATTGTTTTTATTATGACCAAAGCGAATTTGACCTGCAAAGTCAACGTTGTTACCTCTTGCAATATCAATATGACTTCCCAAACTAAATTTTTCCCTTGCTATATATATCTGGCCTCTCTGTACTACAAAGTTATACTCACCATTAGGTGTAAACACTTTTTTGTGAGGTGTTTTATATCTCCACTTCTTGCCATCAAAGAAAAGTTCATTACGTCGAATATAACTAGGAATATCTTCGGGATATAGATTCGGAAAATATTCTACTCCTGAACTACCTTCTGATGGCAGTCCTGAATCAATAGTATGCCAAGGGCTAGGAAATAGTGCAGAATATTTTGGTACGTAAGAAAGTCTAAGTTGCACATCTGGTAAATTAATTTTAACAATCGATTCAGGAAAATTATGGCACTATATCTAGACTCAGCGATCGCATCTGAAGCCGAAGTTGTTAAGCTTTGGGGATGGGTGAAAGGCATTACAACCAATCCCACGCTGCTGTCTCAAAGCGATACTCCACCAGAAACCACGCTCAAAAATTTGGTTGCCTTGACTTCTGGCCCGTTATACTATCAACTTGTGGCATCTGATAAAGCTGGGATGCTAGCTGAAGGTAGAAAAGCTTTCGATATTATTGGTTCACAAACAATTTTGAAAATTCCCGCAACACCGTTAGGTTTTGAAGTAGTGGCGACTCTATCCTCAGAAATTACCTGTTCAGTGACAGCAATTTACAGTGCAGCACAAGCAGCAGTAGCACGGGAGGCGGGAGCGAAAATTGCCATAGCTTATGTAAATCGAGCTACGCGGTTGTTAGGTGATGGTATTGCCTTAGTACGGGATATGGCTAGCGTCCTCAAAGGCAGTGATACAGAGATTTTGGCAGCTAGTATCAAATCTCCCGAAGAAGCAGCCGCATCATTGCAAGCTGGGGCCCATCATTTGACTTTACCATTGGCAATGTTGCAAGCGATCGCAACTCATGAATTTTCACAGAAAACTGTTGAAGAATTCGCTAAAGGAGGCATTGGCTTAAAATAATTCGTAATGACGCTCGAATACTCGCTAACGCTGCGCTAACGTAATTCGTAATTAAATATGAGTTGGTCAGATATTCCTAATCTTTGGGTTCCCTTGGTGCTTTTAGGTTTAATTATTGTCGCTGCTGTATTTTTTAGTCGTAGCAATTGATTACTAAAGTATTACAGTTGAAGTGGAGGTATTAGCTCTATGTTCGCTGTTGTCACACCCGATACAATCCATTTGCCTCCAGGTGCAGTAGTACGCCTACCCGGAAGTTGGCAAGATTATCAAGCACTGAATAAACAGTTAGGCGATCGCTCTTCCCCTCGTATCAAGTATCGAGATGGAGAAATTCTCTTGATGGCACCGCTACCAGAACATGGGCGAAAAGTAAGTGTAATTGCAGATGTAGTCAAAGTTTTGCTCGACCATCTAGGGCGAGAATACGAGGCATTTACCCCAATCACAATGGAACTACCACAGGAAAGTGGTATAGAACCAGACTACTGTTTTTATATTGAAAACTGGGAGGCAATTGCAGGTAAAGATCGCATCAATTGGGGTGTTGATCCATCTCCCGATTTGGTGGTAGAGATAGACATCACCAGCTACACGGATGTAAATGACTACCTGCCTTATCGAGTACCAGAAGTTTGGTTGTTCAGGAAGAACCAGCTTGTAATTTACAGATTGCAAGGCGATGTCTACACTGTTGAAAGCAGTAGCCGTTATTTTCCTAATATCAATGTGTCAGAGATAGTCACAGAGTGTTTAAAAATTGCCTACGAGCGTAATACTAGCGCCGCAATTTGGGAATTACGACGGAAGTTGACGAGTGAGAGTTAAAATTCCTACCTTGCGATGCTTGCTAGGACTACATACGTTTTAAATCTTGTAACACTTCGGCGGCTGATTGATAGCGATCGCTAAAATGATAGCAAACCATTTTATCTAAAATGACCGCCAATTCTTCCCTAACTGGCACTGTATGCCGCCACATCACATTCCCCGTTTCTGGATCTGGGTAGAGTTCTTGCGGTGGTATCCCAGTTATGGCTTGAATACCAATCATTCCTAAAGCGTAAATGTCACTACATAGACGGGGATGACCTGCAAATTGTTCTGGAGGTGCATAACCCCTTGTCCCAATGGCTACTGTGGCTAATTCTGTTTGGTCGCTAGTCGGCGGTTGCATTAACTTGACTGCACCAAAATCAATCAATACCAGCCGATTATCTTGAGCGCATCTAATAATATTAGTTGGCTTGATATCACGATGAATCACTCGATGCTGGTGAACAAATTCTAGAACTTCTAAAACTTGTTTGAACATCTCTATGACAAATGATTCGCTTTGTACATCCTGCACAGGTGGTAATTCTTCACTTAAAGTATGTCCTTCGATATATTGTTGAATTAAATAGAATTCTTGGTCATCTTCAAAATAAGCAAGTAGTTCAGGAATCTGATGATGTTTACCCAAAGATTCTAATATTTCAGCTTCACTATGAAACAACCTGCGAGCAACTTGCAAAAATCGTGTATCTTGACGGGCTGGCATTAACTTTTTAACTACACAAGTAGGATTTCCCGGTCGTTGAGTATCCTGTGCTAAATAAGTCCGACCAAATCCACCTGAACCAAGAACTTGAGAAATTTTGTAGCGTCCACCCAAAAGCAAATTACCTGATTTTATTTCTGGTGAATCAACTGGGAGAGGAAAACCAAGAGACGAATCGGGAATTGCGGTTTTGTCTTCTAAGAGTACATTTAATTGTGCGATCGCTTCTTGTTGTTTTTCAACTTGCAGAATAATCACCTGAGTTTGTCGCTGATTTTGGTAGCTAGTATAAGCAATCACACAAATACTACTAACAACCAAAGTAAGAGCAGAGGGAATTAAAGGCACCCATCCAGCTTGCAAAAACAAACCAACGCAGATTCCTACTAACCCAAGTAGAGTTGTTCCTCCCACCACTAGCAACAGCAAGGGATTTTGCCACCGCCATACGATAATTCCCCCTAAAAGCGACCAACCCCACATCCAAATAAATTCTGCCCAGTCGGGCCAATACCAAATTAGAGGTCGCCCATCCAACACTGTACTGATGAGTTGACTTGCTATCTGTGTATGAATAAACAGAGCAGGCATTTTAGCTGCCTGATCCGGCAAAGTGCTGTAGGGTGTATAGAAACCACCAGGAGGGAGATTAGCAGCCGTAGTGCCAATAATTACAAGGCGATCTTTAACTAAATTGGGGTTGACTCGGCCACTAAGAACATCTCTTAAGGTTACTTGGTCGGCGAGGCTGTTGGGGTGACGGTAATTTAATAATATTTGATATCCATCTGCGTCCAGATGTTGATAGCTACCGGAATTAGGTTGTAAACGCGGAAAGAGGGTTTTACCTAACTGTAATTCTTTTTTATTAGTAAACTTGTATTCAATACCTTGTTTTTCTAGATAATTAATTGCTATTAGCGCCCCAAATGCAAATGATGTTGTACATTTATTGTCTGTAGAGTAAGCAAATAACAAACTACGGCGGAGAACTTGATCATTTTCATTGTCAGAAACAACATCGCTAAACCCAACATTATCTATAGGAAAATTAGTCGGTGGTGGAATTTCATCTCTACCCACACTGCTAAACAAACAAGTGCTGACAATATTATCTTGATTTGGGAAATTAGTTGCCAAATTGTTGTCTTCTGGTTGGAAAAGATATAAACCAACAATTCGCGGTTGATAAGACTCGATTTTTTTTAATAGCTGATTAATTTTCCGATCTGATATAGTCCATTTCTCTCGTTTGAGATCGTCGTCAGTGATTTTTACTAGCAAAATCCGCCGATCGGGTGCTTGTGCTGGACGCGATCGCAACATTTCATCATAAACTCTTAACTCCCAAGGCTGTAACCATTTGAGTTCCCGAATTCCCCAGATAAACACGGTAACTCCCGCACTGGTAACTAAAATAATTTGCAACCAGCTTTTGTTCTTGGAAGTTTCACGGGAATCCTGAACTTTGATAAAAGGGACACGGAGTTTTTTTAATAGTCCACTAATCACAGCGTTGCGGCAGTAGCCTGAATTGGGTAGATGTTGCAGGCGGAAAAGTTAATTTTCGGACTCTAGGTTAAAAGCTAATTAACCTGAGCTTCTCTATTAATGTAGCAATTTACTTGTTGGTGAGAAACCTTGGCGTATTTCTACTCTTAAAGCAAGCTGACGCGCAGCATCAACTATAGAAATAAGCGATGTCTAAGACAGGCTATGACGCTAGTTCGCTCTTATCCTCTCCCATTGTTCGCCATCGGAGTCGCGCAATGGCACTAATCATCTGTTTGAGATGTTGGAGTATCTTCAACAGCACTGGCAATAGAGAAAGAAATAGGATTAGTAGATGGTGTTAGTGAATCTAACCGGGGTTGTTCGAGCGATGCTTCGATACTTGGATCATCAAAATAGGAGCCAACAATCTTATCATAGTTAGAAGCAACAGCTAAAAAAGCGCCACCCAAAATATAGATAGGTAGTGGCAAATTAAATTCTTGCAACCAGTCAAATAATTCCGCCAAGGCAAACAGCACTAAAAAGCAAGCAAGCCAAACTCTCATATTTTCTATCTCCTAGATTGAAACAACTCTATTAATAGCTTAAATAGCTTGCATGATAGTTGATGTAGTACATAACCATCAAATTACAACCTTTATAACCATAGATAGGTGCATTCAGAGTTATAGCATCTGCTATATTGCAATATCTTGTAGGAAAATAAAAATATATTTAGCTTATGCCTGCAATCAAACAGCCAAGCATTGCACTGTTGGTTCGTGAGACTCGGCAGTACCTCAAACTATCACAGGTAAAACTGGCAACGATGTTAGGGGTTTCATTCCACACTGTAAACCGATGGGAAAACGGACGAACACGACCTTCGCCACTTGCTATGAAACAAATTGAACAGCTATTATACCAGATGGGAGAACCTGGTGAAGCACTTTTAACGAAATATTTTTAATGGTAAATGTAACACCAGTAGCATCATAGATGAAGTACTAGCACCCCATTCGTGATAAATTAATGCCAAGCAAGTACTTTCAGCCTGATTTCACAGGCATCTTGCCAAATCATTAGAGCAAGGTAAATTAGTAGAAGCGATCGCTATAGCTGAATAAACCCGGCTCTATGTGATGTCGCTTTATACTTCAGGTGTGTGATGCTCCCTAAAATACTCTGGTGTACACAGAGATGTGTGTACACCGAAATAAAATGCTTGGAAGAGAAGTCCTTCCAAAATTATTGCATTGGTGTTCTAGGTATCATATCTGATTAGTTTCTATTTTTCACTGATCAATGTTGGTGGAGTAATAGCTGTATATTCTTGGGATGTCAGCAGTGCTTCTTGAACATCAATCTTTTTAGGTAAGATTTTTTCGTTATAAAATAAATCGGCAACATTTTGTTGAGCTTTCATCAATTCTGGAGTAATTCCTTTTAATCGATAATTAGCACGTCCAGAAATTATTTCTTGAATGGGTAAATCAATTTTAAGTACAGGTGCTATGAGTTTGGCTACTTCTTGACGATTTGCTTCTGCCCATTGACCATTTTTATCAATCTCTTCCAAGATAATCCGAAGTAATTCGGGATTTTCCTTAGCAAACTCCCGTGTTCCTACATAGTATCCGCCTGGAGTACCGATATTTGTCGCATCACGCAGTACCCGCGCACCGTGGAGTTTTTCTACCAAAGCTAAATGAGGATCACCTGTTACCCAAACTGGAATAGTGCCCTGAATAAATGCACCACGGGCTTCGACATTGGGCATACTTAATACTTGAATATCACTATATTTTAAGCCTACTTCTTTTAAGGCTTGAATGATAAAATAGTGAGATGCAGAACCTTTTTGAAAGACTACTTTTTGTCCTTTAATTTGCGCCAAAGTCTTAATTGGAGAACCTTTAGGAACTACAATTGCACTTCCTTTCCCGGAAGTAGCAGTAATTCGTCTACCAGCAAGATAGACAATTCTTGCACCAGCAGCTTGGGCAAAAATAGGAGGAGTTTCTCCAACTGAACCGACATCAATTTTGCCGACATTCATCGCTTCCATGAGTTGCGGCCCTTGGGCAAATTGTGCCCACTCCACTTTAACACCCAAGGGTTCTAAACGCTTTTCTAAAACTCCTCTCACTCTAACTAAGTCACCAGAGCTTTGATAACCCATTCGTAGAACTTTTGTTTTCAAAGCAATGGTTTTTGTTGCTGCTGGATCTGCTTTTGGTTCAGTTGCACTATTTGTATTTTCACTGGGCGATGTACAACTAATTAATGTGGTAGATAAAGCCAAAAAGCCAGGCATTACCAACAATGCAAATTTTCTGATAATTGGTGAAGTTTTTATTACCATATTGTTCAACATTTTTACGACTCCAGGATAAAATAATCTTTCCTATCAGGAAAAGAAAAACTTTTAAATGATTTAAGCTTTCTAAAGTTAATAATTTCCTATTTAGATTTAATTGATTCTGGTATAAAAGCCGCATATTCTTCTGGGGTTAATACACCATCTCTAACATTAACCTTCTTTGGTAAGAGTCCTTGGCTATACCACAAATCGGCAATTTGTTGTTGCTTATTGATAACCTCTTCAGTAATTGGTAGCAACCCATAAACTGATTTAGCTTGAATCTTCTTCAAGGTAGGAATATCAATACCAACATCAGGGGAAACGAGTTCTGCTAATTTATCGGGATTCTTTTTAGACCACTCATCTGCTTTTGTCAGCTCCTCCAGAAAAATTTTGAGAACTTCAGGATGCTCTTTCGCAAATTTACGCGAGGTAGAATAAAATCCCCCTAAATCTTGGAGTCCTTGCCCATCTATTAATACACGACCAATATTTTTTTGTACGGCTCTTGTAATATATGGTTCCCAAGTTACCCAAACATCAAGTCCACCCTGGCTAAAAGCAACATTTGCATCTGGAGGTGGTAAGAAAATAGATTGAACATCAGTAAGCTTTAGCTGATCTTTTTGTAATGCTTTCAGCAAAACATAGTGAGCAATAGAAGCTTTTTGAAAAGAAACTTTTTTGCCTTTAAAGTCAGCAGCACTTTTAATTGGAGAGTTTTTTGGCACTAAAAAAGAAACACCTTTACCATTAAATGCTGTAGTTACTACATAGACAAGTGGTGTACCTGCGGCTTGGGCAAATATGGGCGGTGATTCTGCTGTGGCTGCAATATCAAGAGAACCTGCATTTAATGCTTCTAAAGCTTGTGGCCCAGCAGCAAACTCTAACCACTTGACAGTAAAATTCTTCGCTGCCAAACTTTTTTCTAGAGTTCCCTGTTTTCTCATAACTGCAAGTGAACCAAGCTTAGAAGAAACAATTCGCACTTCTTGCTTTTGGGGAGTATTAGAAACTGATTGATTTTGAGCATCTGTACTAATTGCAGATGCTTGGTTCTGAGTTGTTTTATTTTGTTGGCTGCAACCAACTATGCTGATTGGGATTGTTAGGGAGAAAGCAGCTACAAGTAAAGATAGATAGTTATGTTTAATTTTATATTTAGCTTTTGTTTTGATAGTTAGGCTTTTATTAGATATCAGATTTACTGTCGGAACGAAAGGCTTTAAATTCTCAATTTTCGCTTTTGTCGGCTTATTAATAGATATATGGAATTGCTGCAAATATTTAGAAAATGCCATAAAAATCTATTGTCTCCTTCAATAGAAAACTTTTTACTGTAATATTGCGTTTAACCAAATTGGTTATTAAATACAGTTGATATCTCAATACGCTTCAGTTATGGTTAACGCTCTTTGTCAAAGTCATTTTTTTAATTAACCGCAGAGGCGCAGAGTACACAGAGAGAAGAAAGAGAAAAAAATTACTTGACTGAACTGTATTGGTTTATATTTTATCGGATTTGGTCTTTGAATAAAGTGTTAATAAACACTACTTAGCAGAGATAAGAAGGTTTTTTGTAAATTTTCTTTGTGAATTTTCTTTGAGCAATATATGTTTTGATAACTTAGGTTAAATATAATTTATATTTGATTTATCAAAAATCTATACAACTCAAAAAGGTTTATCTATAATTTTTTTTAAGACTATTAATTCTCAGGATAAAGTCAGATTAATGTATAGATTTATTGTGATAGACTAAGTATTTATTATTGTCTTATTTGGGAACGAGGGTGGATAACTACCACCCCATTTTTAAAAGTAGATTTCAGCTTTTCAAGGCGTTATATCTGTCTAGATAATAAAATCTAAAAAGGACGGCTACCTGCAAGACTAACTCGCTTCAAAACCCGTCGCTCATTTGGATCAAATGCTTGACGGTAATGCAAGGTAGCTTGATTATCCCAGTAGACAATATCACCTACAGACCATTTGTGCTGGTAGTAGAATTTGGGTTGATTTAGATGCTGGCGCAACTGTTCAATCAATTTAGAACCTTCTTCTGGCTCTAACCCGACAATTTCAACTTCTGTCGCTGCATCTAAGTAAAGATGCTTTTTACCACTCTCTGGATGTGTCCTAACTAAAGGGTGGGGAAAAACAGGGCTTATTAAAGGAATATTTTTATCTAAACGATATAAAGAGCGGGGTGCATTCCGATCTCGCAAAAATGGGTTGTAGGTAATCAACTGCAAATCTGCAATCCGTTCTTTGGTGGTTTCATCTAACGCCTCATAGGCCAAATTTGTATTTAACCAATAAGTATTTCCACCATGAGTTGGTATTTCCAAAGCATAAAGCAGCGAACCACTAGATGGAGTGGGAGTCCATTTGTGGTCAGAATGGAAAGTGAGTTCTTTAGTACCGGTATAGCCGCCATCGACATTAGAAATCGGAATCACCACTGGGGTTTCTCCCGGTTTAGAAGCCAAGACTGGAGTTTCATCAGATGGTACAAAGAGTGCGCCAAAGTATAAAGCAAAGTTCAAAAGCTGTTCATCAGAGAGCTTTTGGTCTTTGAAGATCAAGATATGGCGATCGCGCAGAGCTTCCTTCAGTTGTAATATAACTTCAGGTGCGATCGCTTGACTGGCATCAATATCGGTGACTATCGCTCCCAAAGGAGCATCGATAGGACTTATTTTAACCTTGGTCAAAGTCGAGGTAGGCATAATATTCTCCTGTGCTTTAATTTTTTCTTGGGGATAACTACTTATTCGCTAATACATCTGAAGGAGTAATTTTGGCGTATTCTTCAGGGCTTAAAAAGCCATCTCTAACATTCACTTTTTTCGGGATAAGTCCGAGGCTGTACCACTTATCTGCAACTTCTTGTTGCTTGGTAATAGTTTTCTCAGTAATTGGTAGCAGCCCATAATCATATTTATTGTGCATTATTTCTAGAGTCGGTGGATCTAGCTGAGTTACAGGAGCAAGCAGTTGTGCAACTTCTTTGGGATGATCCTTAGTCCAGATTTCTGACTTTTCTAACTCCTCTAAAAATACTTTGATTACATCAGGATGAGCCTGATAAAATTGGCGCGAAGTTGAGTAAAAATTCCCAGTATCCCGCAACTTACCACCATCTGCTAAAACACGAGCTATTTTATTTTGTACATTTCTAGTACCGAATGGCTCCCAAATATACCAAGCATCCACCTTATTTTGGCTGAATGCCGCATTTGCATCTGCTGGTGCTAAGAAAACTGATTGGACATCACTCAGTTTCAACCCCGCGTCTTCTAATGCTTTAACTAATAGATAGTGGCCGATAGAGGCTTTCTGAAAAGCTACTTTTTTACCCTTCAAATCAGTAACGCTTTTAATTGAAGAGTTTGCAGGAACTAAAAGTGAAATAGCTTTACCACTAGGACGTGTAGTAGCTAGATAAACAAGAGGCGCTCCTGCTGCTTGTGAAAATACAGGAGGCGATTCGGCTGTAGATGCAATATCCAATCCATTTGCATTCAAGGCTTCTAGCTGTTGTGGCCCAGCCGCAAACTCAGCCCACTGCACTTTAAAACCCAAAGGCTCTAATCGCTTTTCTAAAGAACCCTGCTTTTCTAAAACTGCTAAAGCGGAAAGTTGTTTGGAACGTACAATCCGTACTACTTGTTTCTCTGTAGTGCTAGATACGGCCACCGACTCAGGGGAACCTGTTGACTGTTGAGTGTTATTTTTGGCTTCACTACAACTTGATAGGGTAGTCGATAGCATTAAGCAGTAGCCCAAAGCAAATAGCAAAGAACGACGTGTTGTTCTCGGGCTTTTTCTGAATTCAAACTTTCCTTTTAAAGCTGGCATGGGTTGTTTTATGATCTCCTCTAGGTGGTTAGAAAATGATGATTAATTGTTTTTTTGAAAACTCCAATCAGTAAATGTTTTTATAACTTCAAGAACTTTACTGATGAAATTAGGGAAGAGAGTGGGTATTACCCACCCCGCAACGACTCGAGGAACTGAAACTTTAATAGTTAGGAGGCAAAAATTTAGGAAGTGGAGTGAGAAAGGCTCACTCCAGTGTCGTGCTAGTGGAAGATTAAAATTTTTGAGTGAAACTCTGTATTTTTTGCTAGTGCTTCCAAGCGACTAGGATTGTAGCCTTGAGTTCTTCTGTGAAATGTCCAGATGGCTCAACTGCTAGCAGCGCTTCTCTGAGATCCTTTTCAAATGCTGGGGCATTATCACCATAGAAAATTTTCAAAGAGAAGGCTGTAGTGTATAAATAGCCGAGATAGCTATCGATAGTCCAAGATTTTTCAAATGGCACTTCATAGTTTTCTTGACGAGCAAAAGCTGAATTGCCAATTACGACTTCATGGGGAGGATCGACTGGCTTACGAGTCCCTTGTCCTCGTTGTCCAGTCCGCCGTTCTTCACCTAACCATTTTTTCACTACTCCAACAGCAGCTTGTTTCCAAGGTAGATTACTTTCCCAAGGATTATCACCAGTTTGAAGCAGTGCTAATCCACCATCATCAGTTAGCAATTCATAAATGCGTTCAAGCACTAGTTCGCGTTCCATCCAGTGGAAGGCTCTACCAATAGTAGTTAACTTAAATTTCCCTAAACTAGAGTCGATTAACTCTGCTCCTTGTTCTAACCAAGTAATATTATTTGCTCCAACTGCTGCTGCTTGGCGTTTAGCTTCTGCAATCATTTCTGGATCGGGGTCGATCGCCACAACTTCTTCAAATTGGGTTCGCAAACCAATTGAAATTAATCCTGGGCCAGTACCTAAATCAAGGAGTCGTCCTTGACCATTGAGATTAAATATTTCGGCTAGTTTATCAAATACAATCGGTGGGTATTTAGTTCTATATTGAGCGTAGCCTTCTGCGGCTCCCTCAAATAAACTTGGATCGTAGGTAGGAAGTGTTTTTAGTTGAGTCATATCAATTTTGGATTTTAGTAAAGGATTTCCAAAAATAAACGAACCACAGAGACGCAGAGAACGCAGAGGGAGGAGAAATAAAGAGGATCTTTGTGTCGGTATTTCTCTGTGTCCTCTGCGCCTCTGCGGTTCGTTCTTTCAGAGAAATGTAGAGTGGGCAAGGCCCACGCTACAAGTGAACAGAGGAAATGGAACATGGAACGTTGTAATTGTCCTTTGTCATTAGTCCTTTGCAAATGACCAATGACTAATGACTAATGACAGTTATTCCTTAGCCGCTAGATATTCGTTTGCGGCTTTCTCAACACCTGTGCCCTTGAAGAAGTCTTGATTGAGACTGGTGTACAACTCTAAGGGATGGATGGAGAGGAAATAGCGGAGGTCTTCTTCGGTAATGATTTCGCGTTCTGCCATTGAGTAAGCGTTGGCAGTAACGGCGGTGATATCTGGCACATCCCAGTGACCGGAGTCTGAACCTAAGAAGGCTTTAACGCGATCGCCAAAAGGATTAGCTGCACGATTAAAAGCTTGGCTGACACGGATATCGTCTGATTCTGTACCGAAGTAGAAATGATTCAAGAAGCGATCGCGCACATCTTCTGGTTTCTCTATTCCTGCTAGTTCAAATTCGTCGAGTTCGCCCGGATCTTCTGGCGCTAATAGTTGATGGTGGAATCCTAAACCATCACCAATTTTATCTAAGCGTCCATCTACAAGTTCGCCACCGTAGCGGGTGTACAACTCTACTAATGCTTCCTTGTCGATAATCGCAGGATTGTTATTTGACAACAAATGTTGTTTGTTGCGGGTTTCCCAATGCCAAATAATATCAGCGTATAGACTAGCACCCCAAGCTGAACCACCTTCTAAAAAGGCAAACTTCAATTGCGGGAAGCGGCGGGTAACTCCACCAAAAAACAGCGATTTGCATAATGCTTCGGCTGCAAAGGCAAAGTGATTAATGTGATTGTACTGGGCGTTGGTGACAGAACGCTGTGTTGTCCAACCTTGGCTAGAAGCGTGAGTTGTAGGTACAACTTTTAGTTCTACGCACTTAGCCCAGAATGGATCATAATCATACTGACTATCTAAGCCAAAGTTATCAATCCAAACTACTTCGTTAGCCACTTCTTTGCCATACTTCTCAAAGGCAGGAATTGGACGACGGACGTAACCGGGGATTTGAATTGCTTTGAGTCCGAGAATATTCACCGCATATTCCAACTCTGCAATCCCTTCTTCGGGAGTGTGCAGGGGAATAGCGGCGATGGGTGTTAAGCGATCGCTATAAGGACGGAAAATATCAGCATGGTAGGTGTTAACTGCCCGACAAACAGCCCGCCGCATTTCTTCGTTGCCGATATTTGGGGCCATTGTTGCCAAGTTAGGGTAGACAACGGCAAAGTCTGTACCTGCTTCTTCCAAGCGTTCGTGCAGCAACTTGGGCAAGCTAATAGTAGCCAAATTCAAAGTATTTTTTGTGGGACGACCCCACCAGTTAGGGCGATTGGTACGATAAGCAAAACGTTCTTCCCAACTTTGTTTGTACCACTTAAAACGGGAAGATCCT
Source organism: Nostoc sp. (assembly GCF_036917775.1). Classification (GTDB taxonomy): domain Bacteria; phylum Cyanobacteriota; class Cyanobacteriia; order Cyanobacteriales; family Nostocaceae; genus Nostoc. The sequence continues at coordinate 30,976 of NZ_JBALEQ010000048.1, read as the reverse complement.
GGTAAATTCTCTTTGAAACGTTCGACAAGTTCAGTTCCACCAACTTGTTCTAAATAATCCAAGACTGCTGGTTCAAATTCTTGGGTATGTACATCGGTGTCAATGATCGGATAACCAAGTTTTTCCCGAATCTGAGCAGACCTGGTTTTTTGTGGGCGGTCTAGAGCGATCGTCATGATAGTTTACCCTAATTCATTCAAATTGTTTATGGGCATTGGCAAAGACGCAGGATCAATCCTTTGTAGAGACGGCGATTTATCGCGTCTCTTTCGCAGCCAAAAATTCATCTGCGGTTTTCTCCACAGCCGTACCTTTGAAGAAGTCACGATTCAGGCTGGTGTACAACTCCAAGGGATGAATTGACAGGAAATATTGCAAATCTTCTTCGCTGATAATCTTGCGTTCTACCATTGAATAGGTATTGGCTGCGATCGCAGTAATATCAGGTACATCCCAATGACCAGAATCGGAACCCAAAAAGGCTTTAACGCGATCGCCATAAGGATTAGCTTTCCGGTTAAAAGCTTGAGCTACACGGGTATCATCGGATTCTGTGCCGAAGTAGAAATGATTCAAAAAGCGATCGCGGATATCCTCTGGCTTGGTAACTCCTGCAACGGCGAATTCATCCAAATCACCTGGTTCTAGGGGAGATACTAAGTCAGCGTGGAAACCTAAACCACTGCCTAGTTGATCCAAACGACCATGTACTAATTCACCACCATAGCGGGTGTAGTATTCAAGCAGTTCTTCATAATTAACATTGGCGGGATTGTTATTTTCTACCAAATGCTCTTTATTGCGAGTATCCCAATGCCAAATCAAATCGGTGTACAAACTAGCACCCCAAGCTGCACCTCCTTCTAAGAAAGCAAACTTGAGTGTGGGGAAGCGGTGAGTTACGCCACCAAAGAATAAAGATTTACATAGTGCTTCGGCTGCCGATGCAAAGTGACCAATATGGTTGTATTGGTAATTGCTAATGGAACGCCGATTGATCCAGCCCATACCGGAAGAGTGGGTGGTGGGTACAACTTTCAGTTCTACGCACTTCGCCCAGAAGGGATCGTAATCATATTTACTATCCAAGCCAAAGGTATCAATCCAAATGGCTTCGTTGGCTACTTCTTCGCCATATTTCTCGAAGGCGGGAATGGGGCGGCGGATATGTCCGGGGATTTGAATTGCTTTGAGTCCCAGAATATTTACCGCATATTCCAATTCTGCGATCGCCTCTTCTGGCGTATTCATAGGAATAGCAGCAATGGGTGTTAAGCGATCGCTATAAGAACGGAAAATATCAGCGTGGTAAGTATTAGCCGCACGACAAACAGCCCGTCGCATTTCTTCATGACCAATGTGTGGAGCCATCGTTGCCAAGTTGGGGTACACAACGGCAAAGTCTGTCCCTGCTTCTTGCAAGCGTTCGTGTAACAACTTTGGCAAACTAACGGTAGCTAAATTTAAAGCGTCGTTAGTAGGACGAGTCCAGAAGGGAGGGCGGGCGGTGCGGTAAGTACGACGTTCATCCCAAGATTGTTTAAACCATTTAGAGCGAGATGCACCGGGTAAGTGTTCTTGAAAACGCTCTGCGATCGTAGTTCCAGCAACTTGCTCTAAATAGTCTAAGAATGCTGGGGGAAATTCTTGAGTATGTACATCAGTATCAATGATCGGATAACCAAGTTTTTCCCGGATTTGAGCAGACTTGGTTTTATGTGGACGGTCTAGTGCAATAGTCATAGCATTTTACCTGGATTTTCAAATGTATTGGTCAAGAGGGAAGCAGAAAGTTTACAGGACTTACGCAAAATAATGGAAAAACGAACCGCGTTCGCGCAGCGTCTCGTTAGAGAAGGCGCAAAGGACACAAAGGAATGAGAGTTTTAGAGAGTTATTGTGTGAGTCCTAAGTTTATAAGCCTGAAAGTTGAGCCTTTGAGCTTGGGAGTTGAGCCTTTGAACTTGAAAGTTGCACCTTTGAGCTTGGGAGTTACACCTTTGAGCTTGGAAGTTGCACCTTTGAGCTTGAGAGTTGCACCTTTGAGCTTGAGAGTTGCACCTTTGAGCTTGGGAGTTGCACCTTTGAACCTGGAAGTTGCACCTTTGAGCTTGGGAGTTGCATCTTTGAGCTTGGGAGTTGCATCTTTGAACCTGGAAGTTGCATCTTTGAGCCTGAAAGTTGCTCTTTTGAAAAACTTAATTACAGAAATTTGTTTTTCTTGCTCAAAAAAGTTACTGATTTTTACTTCCTCATCTCCCTCATCTCCCCCACTCCCCACTCCCCATTTCCTATTTTTCTTCAGCAACCCAGTCTGTTAATTTAAAGTCCGACTTTGCTAAACCCTGCGAGACTAAAAATTTCTTTGTTCCCTCTAAAAGTTTCACTCCGTCGGCTGGTAATGGTTCTTCTGATACCTGTTTGAGTGGGAACGATACTTTTATAATATCGATGGGATATTTAGTAGCTTGGGCATGGTACCGATAATATTCTTCAGAATTGGCTTTTAAATCCTTCGCTGCTTCTGTGAGAATTGCATTAAATTTCTGTGGGAAATCAGGCTGTTTTGCCAGAAAACTTTCAGTTGCTACAACTAATGATGTCCCTGAAAGACCCTTATGATTCGCCGAAGAATCAATCACTGGGAACCCTTGTGATTTCAGAAAAGGCCCTAGATCACTTGAAGTTGCATAAGCTGCTATATCACCACGTTCTAAAGCCGCTTTTGCCTCAGTAGTCATTAAGTGAACAACTTTTACATCCTTGGCAATTTTAGCTTCAGCTAATAGACCCAGCAGGTATCGGTGCATATAAGAGCCTTTTTGGGTGGCTATTTTTTCACCCTTAAGTTCAGCAAGCGATCGCGGGCCATTCTTTTTCGCTACTAACCAAGCAGTTGTATTAAATTGGCTGATCCGCAACAGTCGCGTTTCCTGACCCCTAGCTTTCAAAACTATGGCTGGTGTATCGCCTAAAGAACCAACATCTAATTGTCCGGCGACAAGCGCCTCATTTAGATCCGGCCCGTTAGGAAATCTTGCAAAAGTAATGTTTTTAAATCCCGCTTTTTGCAACTCACGTTCTAATATTCCCTTTTTCTTGGCCCAACCAAGTGATCCTGTAGGTTCTGAACTACCTACATAACCTATACGCAGCGTAGAAATATTATTGGATGCAGCAACAGTGTTATTAACATTAACAGCCTCAATAGATTGAGCAGATTTATTTTCGCCTTGGCTACATCCTGTAGTTACTAGCAGTAGGACACAAGCCACTGAGGTTGATAATCTCGTACCAGACATAAGGTATCTAGGGCGTGTTTTCAAACCTCTCGTTAAGCAACTTAGTCTTTGAAGATCCCCCCAACCCCCCTTAAAAAGGGGGGCTTTAGAAATTTCTTTTCCCCCCTTAAAAAGAAGGGCTTTAAGAATTTCTCTTCCCCCCTTAAAAAGAAGGGCTTTAAGAATTTCTTTTCCCCCCTTTTTAAGGGGGGTTAGGGGGGATCTTCGAGTTTGAAAACAGTCAATAGACTCAAAATACCTAATTCTTATAGGGCTACGTTCTGCTTCCTGCTTCTTGCTTCCTGCCTTTTTTAATGCCAGCATGACTTTTTTCTCCGCCGCACTATTTCATCTGCTTCAAAATTTGGAATGTTTGATCTGCTTTTGCTGTTGAAGTGCGTTTGTGTCCCCAACCGATGTTTTCCCGATAACTACCCAGTAGTCCAATTTCTGCTAATTCTGCCTCGTTGACTGAAGTTGTCACATCGCTTTCTGGTGCAACATAAAGGGCATCAACTGGACAATACAATTCGCACATATAACAGGTTTGACAGTCACTCTGTCGAGCAATGGTTGGCGGCGCATCAGGTACACGGTCAAACACGTTGGTTGGACAAATATTCACGCAGATATTACATTTTATGCACCGCGACTCGCTAACCAACTCAATCACACTGCTGCTCCTATTTTAGATAAAGGCTTTTCTGTACTTAGCGGCTGACTCTTCACCCAAACCTGATCTAATCCGCCACTAATTAGATGATGTTGCTGGTTAGCATCAAGTTCTGGATAGTCTTGATGTTTGTGCATACCACGAGTTTCTTTACGTTCAATGGCACTGCTGTACATCCATCGCGCTGTGGCTACCATTGCCGTAGCTTCTCGCGCCCGGATTAGCTCTTTATCTGATGTTACTTGGCTACTGCGGATTTCTTGCCAAAGATGATTTAGCTTACTCAAAGACTCGGTTAAGCCTTGTTCTGTACGGAAATAGTTCTTTTCGTAAGGGAATACTTCAGCTTGGACTGCTTGAATAATTTCATCAGTTGCTAAGGAGCAATCGCTCCCACTTTGTAATCCTACCTCTCCAACACCCTTAACATGGCGTTGAGTTTTATGTTCCCCCAAACTGCGGCTATATTCAGCAGCCGATTTCCCCGACCAATAGCCAGAAGATATTGCCCAAGCCGCATTATGACTACCACCGCCAGTAAATCCGCCACAAATCAGTTCCCGTGTAGCCGCATCTCCAGCCGCGTATAGTCCCCGTACAGAACTGGCACAAGTCTCATCGACAATCCGAATCCCCCCCGTACCGCGCACAGTTCCTTCTAGGCGCAGAGTCACCGGGAAACGTTGAGTAAATGGATCAATGCCTGCACGATCAAAGGGTAAAAAGAAGTTGGGCTGTGCTAAACGCATAGATGGCCGCATCGATTCCGCCGCTTTGTCTATGATGGCGTAAACTGGCTGTTGCAGTAAGGTCTGGGCAATTATTGACCGTCTATGAGAACTCGCACCCGGAATCACACTACCATCTTCGTAGGTGAAAGTTGCCCAATTATAAAACAGGGTTTTGGTAACTGAAGAAAAGGCGGGAGAGATGCCGTAAGCATTAGAAAACTCCATACCTGACATCTCAGCACCTGCTTCAGCAGCCATTAAATAACCATCCCCTGTCAGGACGTTGCATCCTAACGCTTTGCTGAGAAATGCACAGCCACCAGTTGCAATAATTGTGGACTGCGATCGCACTATCCATTTCTCACCAGTCTGACGGTTCACACCTGTTGCACCAGCAACAGCACCATCGTTATATACCAGTAGTTCTAAGGCGGGGCTGTTGTCTAAAATCTTGACTCCAGCCCGTTGAATTTGCCGCCGCATCAGCCGCATATACTCAGGCCCTTGCAGCGATCGCCGATAGGGTTTGCCTTCATCGTCGGTAGGGAAGGGATAACCCCACTCTGCTAACTGATTGACGTTTGCATAAGTCTGATCTAGTACCCGATCCATCCAGTTGCGATCGGACAAAAACCCACCCAACGATTCTCGACTCGCCTTTGCAGTTTCTCGTGCTTCTGGGTCAGGCGGCACATACCACACACCATTTCCAGACGCAGCAGCGCATCCAGTCGTACCACAATATCCTTTGTCTACCAGGACAACTTTTGCTCCACTTGATGCAGCACTCCAAGCCGCCCAAGTTCCAGCCGGGCCACCTCCAATCACAAGCACATCTGCTTCTAAGTCGAGTTCAAAATCGGTTGTTAACGTCTTCAGCATTTACCATTTCCCCCCATCGATAAAGTCTTAAGCATCAAGTCTTCACCCCATCGATGCTGCAAAATATTCAGAAATCTGTTTGCCCATTTACTTGAGGACTTCTCAGTAGCCTCTATTTATGGCTTATTTAGCCAGACTAACAATAAATCCTTTATCTTGATCGATAAACCGTAGTTTATTGATATAACAAAGCTTTTCACAGTTTGAGATAAAAAGCAAGCATTTTAACAAATTCAAATGTAAATTTATCAAAACAGAATTTAGGTGTCAGGACGGGCTAAACGTCCCGTTACCGCTAATAGAATTAATAATGAATTCTCTACAACGGAGGAACTAACTGCACAGATCCGAGAAAGAAAATGGGCAAGGGGCAGGGGAGACAGGGGGAGACAAAGAAACAAGTGTATTCGTAGGTATTTCGGTAGTAAAAATTACTAAAAGGTTCTCTTTCCTTCCCCCTACTCCCTGCCCCTTCGGTCAAAGCATTACTAGAAAACCCATATCTTTGAGTTTTCCCGATTAAAACCTAAAGACAGTACGAACCCAAGCAAATAAACTATCAGGATTGTTGGCATCAGAGTCCGGTGCAGTAATCCAGATTAAACCCGGTGTCACCTCAATATTATCTCCGATTTTATATTGGTAAAATGCCTCAACGTGCAGGGAGGTATCTTTGTCTGCTTGTCCAGCACCTGCTCCCAAATTTACACCCTGACTGAGCCTGGTAAGTTTCGGCTCCATACCAACTAAAATCCCCCCTAAAGCACCCTCACTAAAAAGATCCGGGAATGCCAGTCCTACGGCCCAATCCATTGCACTACCATCACCGCGCCCCAAATAGCGGTGCGCTCCATAACTTATCCACCCATTAATTGCCAACTTGGAATTAACTTGATAGAACGCCTGTAGTCCATAAAGATTAGCTACAGTTCCCGCTCCAGCTACGGTGCTGTTTACCAGGTTACTACCGACTGCTGGACCGAAGTTTGTTCCGCTTAGACCTTGGGTATTCGCTGGACTATAAGTATTGACGTAAGTTGCCGCCACCCGAAAATTCCGATTAGAGGAGTAGTAGATTATCTGTGCCAGAGCTAAATACCTGCCTGTAAATAAGCCATTATTAGCTGTGGGATTACCACCGTTTGGTGCGCTATACGCTATCCCCACTTGAACCTGTTTGCCTAATTTTTGGAGTATGGCAATGCCGGGCCCGCTATCTCCATAGTTATAGACTAAAGACCGCCGTGAAAATCGTGAAATCCCATTAGCGCCGGTTGCAGAAGACGATTCAAAATATGGATTGATAGGGCCAGAAAGACCTATCTCACTAGCTCCATCAGACAGAGCATAAATGTTAACTTGAGTGTCTGGATTAGGTAAAAAGCGATACCGCACGCCACCGAGGAGAATAGTATTACGTGCAAAGGTAATACTGGAGTTATCAGCAGTTCTCCCCTCAAAAGTTCCTAATAATCCAGCTCTTGTTTGTCCCAATGATTCAATATTTCCACCTGAGAGCGATAAGCTTAGTGAATCTTGACCGTTAAAACTAGTGTTTAACCGTAAAGTCGTTGAACCTTGAAGTGTGGTATTGCGAGGTGCAGGTCTTTTGGTAACGACATTATTGCCAGCCAAAACCGAGCCAAGAACAATCTGCGCTCGACCTATAAGTTTAGTTGTAGTTGTAAACTGATTTGCCTCTAATTTCGCAGTCCGCGTTTCCAAGTTATCTAAGCGTCCCCGAAATTGAGCAAGTTCTGGAGAAAATTGTTCTTGTAGTTTTTTGATGGCATCCAAGTCTTCTCGTTTGACCAAATCTGCCGTTGAAGTCGCTATTAATTCATTGAGGCGCTCTAAAGCAGCATTCAACCCAGCAGCAAATTCATATCGCGTTAGGGCACGATTCCCTTTAAATGTGTCATCTGTATATCCAGCAATTACACCGTAGCGCTCCACCAAAGACTGTAATGCTTGAAATGCCCAATCTGTCGGCAAAACATCTGACAATTGCGAGACGGATGTTACTTGTCCTGCTGCATTATTTGGAGCTTTTTTGTTAGTTGGCGGTACAGCTTGCAACAATTGCGAGACAGGTGTGACTCGTTCTGGGCTGGTAGCCTTTTTACTAGTTAGCGGTGGAATTGAAGTGTCTACTGTTTGATTGACAACTGCTTCTGGAGCTTTGCTCTCTTCTACTTCAGTAGTAGATACATCAGGTTTCGGCAGTTCAGCCTGGCTTTTGGCTGGATAAAAAACCAGGATAGCTAGAATATCTAGCAACAAAAGCAGAAATACTATGGATCTAAAATTCCAGCGAAAATTTGACATGACTCCTTAACTCCTCAACCTTAAAGATGAATAAACTAGCTCTCGATTAGACCGATAAGCCAGGATAAATCCTTGCTCTAATGTTTGCAGCAAATCATTAGAACATAGATTAAGCAAAGATTTTACTAACGAGAAAAGTATAAATCTCTGACAAATATCGAAATCACTACTAAACAGTTAGATGTAAAATTCAAGATTTACACTAAACTAGTAAGCTTGACGTTTTAAAGAATCCTAAAAACGTCTTGGATCAGACAATCACTGCCTTAGCAAATACTTTTCTCTTTTTAAGGGAAACTCAACCACACACTATATAAACTGATACCTCTGAGACATCCTAAAGTCTTTTTCTGGGCTTGTGCTGTATAAAATTCATCAATGGCTACTGACATTGACGAAAGCTTGATTTGGATGCAAGTGATTATTTGCCAAGTAACATTAATTGAAAACACTAATTTGTAATCAGCTATATTTTGACAGCATCAATTTTTATTTAAGTACGATAGTTCTATAGACTTACCGTACTTTGGTAGAATTATCTTTGCATAGACCTTGGTACAATGCAAGACCTACTAAATTTCCAAGAGGCGAAAATATATCAAAATTCTTGGCTAAGTCAACTCTAGCAACTGCGATCGCGTCATCGTGGCAAATAGTCAGTCGGTAAAAACGAATAAAAACAGCAAATTGCCCAAGCTGTAGATAATTTGGGCTACACAGGCGAATTATTACTACCTATCCAATACTTCTCGGTTGAGCATTTTTAACTCGGAATCAGGTTTGGGATAAAGGGTAAAGGTTAAAGGTTTTTTCTTTCCCTTTACCCTTTTTCCTTGAACCGAGAAGTATTGACTACCTATCTAGATTTTGAATAGTAGGATCTTCTAAATTATTTAGTTTGTCAGAATAGCTTGTTGAGTTGGATGACTTGTGATGAAAACCAGCTACCTCTGCCAAAGTATAAAGGGGTCTAGCTTTAACTTCTTCATAGATGCGCCCTATATATTCGCCTAAAATACCAACACTAACTAACTGCACAGAGCCGAGAAAGAAAATTGCCATCAAAATAATCGTGAACCCAGTTAAAGGCGAATGGGGAAGAAAAAGCCGCCAATACAAGATTAATAAAGCCATCAAGATGGCCGCCACTGCCGCTAATAAGCCTAAGTAGGTTGATAACCGCAGTGGCACTATTGAAAAGGATACTAAACCATTAATAGCAAGGGCCAAAGATTTGCTGAAAGTATATTTAACTTCCCCAGCAAAGCGGGGATCGCGCTCGAACCGAATTGCTGTTTGCTGAAAGCCAACCCAAGAACGCAGACCACGAATATAGCGGGTGCGTTCTGGCATAGAATTGAGAATATCTACGATTTGCCGATCCATTAAACAAAAATCACCAGTATCAGTAGGAATATCTACATCTGCAAGATTCTTGAGGATGCGATAAAAGGAGTAGGCGGTAAAACGCTTAAACCATCCTTCCTTGAGGCGTTGAGTGCGTTGAGCGTAAACGACTTGATAGCCCTGTCGCCATTTTTCAACCATGTCGGGGATTAGTTCTGGCGGATCTTGTAAGTCAGCATCAAGGATGATAATAACTTGACCGCGAACAAAGTTAAGACCGGCAGTAACAGCAATTTGATGACCAAAGTTACGAGCAAAACTCAGGTAGCAAATGCGTGGGTCTTTTTGATGGAGTTCTCGTATTAATTGTAAGGAGCGATCGCGGCTGCCATCATTGATTAAAATTAATTCGACAAGACCATCCATCCGATTCATTACTGCACTTAGTCTGCGGTAAAGTTCAGAAATAATTTCTTCTTCGTTATAAATTGGAACAATAAATGAATATTTTGGTAGCATCTAAAGATTCCGTTTAATTTTTAAACAGCCAAGCTGACAGATTACTTGTAATCATTAGGGTTTTGTTCTCAGTATACTTAGCAATACTCAAGTCAGATTGCTATAGCTATAGTTTATTTATTCTCAGGGTTAGTATCATTTGAAGAATTTGATTCTTTAAGACTTTCTACAGCTTTTTTTGGAAAACTCCGACGATGGCGATACCAAGTAGACCCTGCTACCAGTATTCCAGTTAAGCCTAAAGCGAGTACTAGCGGCAAAAAATCACCTGTATTGACTGCTTTCAAGCCAGAACTACCTAGTAATACAAAGGGCAAAACACTAGGAACAGTACCAAGTGTTGTACCTATAACATAATCTTTTAAGCTGATCGAAGTCAGTCCAGCAACAAAGTTTACTAAGCCATAAGGCATGATTGGTACTAGTCGGATGGCAAACATATAAAAAAGCCCTCCACGCCGTACCTCCGCATCCATAGCTTGCCAGCGTCCTGCTAGTCGTTTTGCAACTGTTTGCCGTCCAATAGTACGAGTAAAAACGAAAGCAATAATTGCGGCAATAATTGCTCCAATACTAGTCCAAACCGTACCCAGCCAAGGGCCAAAAATTGCACCTCCTGTCAAATTCAACACTGTTGAGGGCAGAACTAACATAGTTGCCACAACATACAAAGCAACATAAATAATCGGTGCCCAGATACCAGAAGCTTTCAGCAAAGCCTGAATTTGTGCTGGGTCAATGCCGCCAATTAGGTAGAATGCTATACCAGTTGCAATTATACAACTCAGTGTGAGTAGCAGAACACCTGTTTTCAAGTTCCACACTATAACTTTACTCCTATTTTTTTTAACCCTAACTTCTCTCCATTTGCCCTTTCGTTTTTCATTATTTTTAAAAATTCTGTTTTTGGAAAGCAGAGTAAATTAATGACTTAAAAAATAAGTGAATTTATTTGCTACTTTAGACAGTTAAATAGTACAGCTTTAGGCTAATTGTCACAACCCTTTATTATACTTAATTACAGTTTTAAAACCTCAAGCTTCTTAGACAAAGTAGATGCTTCCACATCAATCTTATTAGTATATTTATCTATCATATTTAATACAATATAACCTTGATTATATTCGTCTGATTCTCCTAAAAATCTCTTGATTTCATTTACTTTTGATTTCCAACCTTGGAAATAACATATAAACTTATTTTTTTTAGTTTCTACAACTACAGCACTTTGCGCGACTAACTGGTACAGTAGCAACAGTGAGAAAAGTAGTTTTGGAGTTGCTGACTTGAGCATAAGAGAACTCCTAGTGACAACAGTTGTACTACTGCCAAAATATTTTTTGGTGAAAACTTGCGGATAAATGCTTTGAGTTGCCACCAGAGATGTTCTATGGGGTTAAATTCAGGTGAATAAGGTGATAAATAAACTACCCTTGCGCCTACGGACTCGATCATTTCAATAATCCCCTTCATTTTATGTGCTTTGAGATTATCCATGACCACTACTGCCCCTTTCCACAATTTCGGTAATAGCTCTTGTTCCACAAATTTTTTGAAGTCTTCTCCATTCATTGATGTCCCTAATGTTTTGAGGGAGAGGATTGATTTGTTAGTAATAGCCCCCACTACGGTAACTCTGCTTCCGCGGTAAAATGGTTTGACATCATAAACTCTGTCTCCCTTTTTACTTCTGCCCATTCCTCTCGTTAATCCGAGTAATACGCCCATTTCATCTACAAAAACTAGGTCATCTGCAACAATATCTCGGACGCTTTCCCAGTAAGAAAGCCTTTCCCAATGTGTAATTTCTGTTCCTGCTTGACTACTTCGTACTGTTTTTTTTGAGGGTGAGCTTCTGTTTCTGAAGAAATCTGCACATTGCACTCTCACTTAACCTTACCCCTGTCTTTTCTTCCCAATACTCACAGTATTCGGCTAGGGTATAGTCTAGATGTTCTGCTACCATTTGCTCTATCTGTTGTTCATAACCAGATAGTTGGCTTAGTTTTCCTCCTGTCGCTACACTTGGCTCTAGCGTCCCTTTTTCTCGTTTTCGCTTCACGAGGTTTTGTACTGTATTTTTACTTACCTTGAATCTTTCTGCTACTTTGCGAATAGATGTATTTCCCGCTTCGTAAACGCTAATAATTTTTGAGCGCAGGTCTACTGAGTAGGGTTTCATCTGATTTTTTACTTTTATCTTCTCAACTACTGTACCAAACCGTTAGACAAAGTGCTGTATTACATATATATATGTAAGTTTAGGTTTTAAAGCAGATTCTTCTTGAGCTTTAATATCCTCGTCTGTAAGAATGTTTGTTCTTTTGTACTCAACTTTTGTATCTTTTGACATAAGTTGCATTTGAACTATTGCCGGAATAGTATCGCCAACTACAATAATTTGCTTGCCTTTCGGCTCTAATTGCTGTAATTGTTTACCTAGTTGTCTTGTAGTATGAGAGTATTTTTCTGACATTGGCACAGGATACGCGTTCGCGTAAGCGTCCCGCAGGGATGGAATTTTTTTAACTGGAAGTCCCTTAATCAAATGTTTGATTGTTTTCGCTAAACTAAAACACCTATTTTTTAAGCTGATGCTTTTTATTCTTGTATCTATTAATACATAAAATTGGTGCTAGATTTTTCCCTTAAACATTCACGTTTGTATATGATCTGTGTATTCAGACTCGACTGCTAGGTCACAAACTTCTCAGTAACTTTGTGGAGAAGACTTTGAGAATGAAGGTCGTTCTACAATAAATATCAAGCTTCTAGATAAAACTTGTATTCTCGACGACAGCCATCGTTGCAACAAAAGTGTCATGATTACCAGGATTATTCACGAAAGAGCAAATTTTGTGGGCAGTTATTTTTTATGAATCGTTAATCTATACTGGCTTTTTAAATAATTTCCTGTAAAATGCTGACTATAAACAACGGTAATTCGATCGATCTACCGTATAAATTACTCTTCTACTCTGACAAACATGCAAATTCTCTGGTTTATTCCTACTGGATCTCATGACGGACGCTATTTAGGTACAGATATTGGCTCTCGTGTTGCCACACCTGATTATTTGCAGCAAATTGCTCAAGCTGTGGATAGTTTAGGCTACACGGGTGCATTGTTACCCACAGGGAGTTCTTGTGAAGATGCTTGGATAACTGCCGCCGCTTTTATATCTGTCACCAAGCAGATGAAATTTCTCGTGGCAATTCGTCCAGGAATTACTTCTCCAGGTGCTGCTGCACGGATGGCAGCAACATTTGATCGGATTTCTAAAGGAAGATTGTTAATTAATGTGGTGACAGGTGGAGATCCAGTGCAACTCGCTGGAGATGGCTTGCATCTTAGTCATGACGATCGCTATGATTTAACCGATGAATTTCTTACCGTTTGGCGGGGTATCGTCAGTGGGGAAACGGTCGATTTTAAAGGAAACTACCTGGATATCAAAGGTGGTAAACTCCTGTTCCCGCCAGTCCAAAAACCCTATCCACCATTGTGGTTTGGTGGCTCATCTGCGGCTGCAAAGCGGGTTGCTGCTAAACATATAGATGTTTATCTAACTTGGGGCGAACCTCCACAGCAAATTGCTCAAAAGATTGCTGAGGTTAAACGACTGGCGGCTGAACAAGGTAGAACAGTCCGCTTTGGGATTCGCTTGCATGTAATTGTGCGAGAAACCGAGTCTGCGGCTTGGGATGCTGCCAATGAGCTAATTAAGTATGTTGATGAGGATGCGATCGCAAAAGCTCAACAACACCTAGCTAGTTCTGATTCTGAAGGACAGCGACGGATGAGTCAACTACATAGTGGTAGTCGAGAAACCCTAGAGATTAGCCCCAACCTGTGGACAGGAATTGGATTAGTGCGGGGTGGTGCTGGTACAGCCCTAGTTGGAGATCCCGATACTGTTGCCGCTAGGATGCTGGAATATCAAGATTTGGGCATAGAAACCTTTGTGTTCTCTGGATATCCCCATTTAGAAGAGGCATATCGTACAGCTGAATTATTATTTCCACGTTTACCTTTGCAGAAAGAAACTGCACCGCTAACGCCACCAGTCTTGAGTACTGTTAGCGAAATAGTTAGCAGTGAAAAATTTGCTAAACAACTAACGAGCGCTTCATGAATAAGTCGTAATTTGCTTTTTAATTACGAATTATGTTGACGATGCTTCTAGATTCATCTTTGCGGAAATCTAAAATCTAAAATCCCATGACTATTACTCTTAAACACACCAAAAGAAACAATAATATATCCCTGAGCGAGGTGTTAGAAAACCCGCAAATCGATAAAATAGTTCCCTGGATTGTGCCTGTTTTAGTGCTAGTACTTTGGGAATTTGCTTCCAGAACTGGTTTACTTTCAACCAGAATTTTACCTGCCCCTAGTGGTGTAATCGCTACAGCCATTAGACTAGCCTCCACCGGAGAACTTTTTCAGCATATAGGAATAAGTGCTGGACGAGCAATATCTGGTTTTATAGTTGGTGGTAGTATTGGGTTCGGTTTGGGATTGCTCAATGGCTTTTCCCGTATAGCAGAAAAGTTATTGGATAGTTCCTTGCAAATGCTCCGTACTATCCCTAATCTGGCATTAATTCCCCTGGTAATTCTCTGGTTTGGTATCGGCGATCAAGCGAGATTATTTTTAGTGTCTATGGGGGTATTTTTCCCGTTATATCTTAATACATTTCATGGCATTCGCAGTGTAGATCCTGGACTGATTGAAATGGGAAAAGTCTATGGATTGAAAACCCCACAACTTCTGTGGCAAATTATTTTTCCAGGAGCCTTATCTTCAATTCTCGTCGGTGTCCGTTTTTCTTTGGGGATTATGTGGTTGACATTAATTGTGGCAGAAACGATCGCAGCAGATTCTGGACTTGGTTATATGGCAATGAATGCCCGTGAATTTATGCAAACTGATGTTGTGGTTTTAAGTATTGTTATCTATGCACTGCTGGGTAAATTAGCAGATGCTGTTGCCAGAGGATTAGAAACCAAATTCCTGGCTTGGAATCCTAACTATCAAAAATCATAAATGGCAAAACAACCAATATCAAAGCTTAAAAAATATTGATTCTGACCGTGGGGGTCAAATTCAATATGTCACCAAATAATTCAAGCCCAATTGTTCTAAAAAAAGGAGATTTTGCCAGTGAGTTCTAATGTACAAGGTACGCAACTAAGTATTTTGGATTTGACGAAAGCTTTCGGTCAGAAAACTGTTTTAAACTCGCTAAATTTAGAAGTTGAAGCAGGTGAATTTGTCGCTATCGTCGGACGTAGTGGTTGTGGTAAAAGTACCTTATTGCGTCTGGTGTCAGGATTAGATAAAGCAACTTCAGGTGGAATACTGCTGGATGGAGAACCACTGCGTAGACTCAGCCGCTCTGTAACAATGATGTTTCAAGACCCCCGCTTATTGCCGTGGAAGCGCGTTGTTCAGAATGTGGGGTTAGGCTTGGAAGGTAATTGGCGTGAAAAAGCTTTGTGGGCACTCGATAAAGTCGGACTCAAAGATAGAGCTGATGAGTGGCCTTATGTCTTATCTGGTGGACAACGGCAACGGGTATCATTGGCAAGGGCATTAGTTAGCCAGCCCCGTTTGTTATTGTTAGATGAACCTTTAGGAGCATTGGATGCTCTAACTCGTCAAGAGATGCAAGGTTTGATTGAGAACTTATGGCGAGAGCGGAGATTTACTGCATTTTTAGTGACTCACGATGTAGAAGAAGCTGTGGCTTTGGCAGACCGAGTGATAGTGATTGATGAAGGACGTATTTCTTTCGATCTACCTGTGAAACTTTCACGCCCACGAGATAGAAGTAGCGAAGTGTTTATCAATATCAGAGAAGCAGTTCTTCAGCGAGTAATGAGCAATGAAAGTACTCAGCCAAATAATCAATTGTTGCAGTTGAGTAGTTGAGATTTAGCTTTCGTTAGTTGATTAATGTAATGCTTGAGGTAGCTGTGGTAAAAATAGGCTACTTCGAGAATCAATGTTATTAATATAGTTATCTAATTTGTGAAAAATAATTTTTTATCCAAACAGGAGTCAAGAGTCAGAATACCTAATGGAATTCTGACCGAAAAAGCTCTGGATTCTGAATTCTCCTTCAAAGCAAACCGCAGAGACGCAGAGAACACAGAGAGAATAAAGAGATATTGCTACAAATAATTTAGTAAATAGTGCTTTTATTTATTAGTAAATCAGAAGCAATTTATAGAGATATTTCTGTAAAGAGAAAAGAGGTTATCTACCATGAAACTGATCTTACCGCTCGATCTCGTTGCTGACATTGAGCCTCATCTACCGCCTGATACAGAGGTTGTCACAGTAGATGTTGAAGGAAATTTATATGGGGATAATACTGATGCTGAGGTTTATTTTAGTTGGTTTTTAACCAGAAGTCCGACGCTACATAAAATAATAGCAGCAGCACCTGCACTACGTTGGCATCATGCACCATATCCTGACACCAACTTATTTGGAAAGAGATATTATCCTTACAAATGGGGCTGGGGTGCATGGAGTTCCGATCGCTTATATCAATGAAGAGGTGTTGCCAATTGGGTTACACAATCCAAAATCGAAAATGGAATTAGGGAGTAGCAAATGGTGAAACTGATTTTACCCGATCATCTCATTGCTGATATTGAGCCACACCTACCATCTGATATAGATGTTGTGGAGGTGGATAGTGAAGGTAATCTTGATAGTGATGCCAGTGATGCAGAAGTTTATGTCAACGGATTTTACCTGAAAACTTCTACTCTTGACAAAGTGCTGACAGCAGCGCCCAGGCTGCGTTGGCAACAGTCACCGAGTGCTGGTGTGAATCACATCCTTACGCCAAATTTTTTGCAAAAGGATATTATCCTGACTAATGGCGCAGGGATTCATGCAATTCCAATTTCGGAATTTGTACTGGCATTCATGCTTTATCACGCCAAAAATCTGCGAAAATTGCAAACTTTGCAGGATGAACACACCTGGGTAAGAGGAGTGTTTCTCGAAGAGTTAGCAGACGCGACTTTATTAATTCTCGGCACTGGGAATATCGGTCAAGCGATCGCATCTCGCGCTAAAGCCTTTGGTGTTAAAGTTTGGGGAAGCCGCCGCCATCCCCAACCCCTACCGAATTTTGACAAGGTTGTTGGTGCTGATGAATGGCGATCGCTCCTACCAGCAGCCGACTATGTAGTAATTGCCACGCCACTAACCCCAGAAACGAAAGGCTTGATCGATGAAGCCGCCTTGCGCTCTATGCGTCAGTCTGCTTACTTAATTAATATTGCTCGTGGTGCGATCGTTGATGAAACAGCATTATTCACCGCACTAAGTGAGGGATGGATTGCAGGTGCTGGATTAGATACAGTGGCTACAGAACCTCTGCCACCGGAAAGTCCTTTGTGGTCGTTGCCAAACGCCTTTATCACCCCCCATTGTTCAGCCCTATCACCACGACTGAGAGAACGCATAGCACAACTGTTTATTGACAATCTTAAACGCTATCAAACCGGTCAACCCTTGCGGAATGTGGTAGACAAGAAAGCGGGATATTGATTGGGGATTGGGAATTGGGCATTGGGCATTGGGCATTGGGAAGAGGACTTGGGGACAAGGAGAATTGGGGACAAGGGGAAAGACTTGTTTCAAGTTCTCACCTCTTGTCCCCTTGTCCCCTTGTCCCCTTGTCCCCCTGCTCCCCTTCCAACCTCTTCAGTCACTCTCCAAACACAAGAATCAAAAGCAATGTTTAAACCTTAGACTAGGGTTGGGTTTGTGGCTTTATTTTCTAGTATGATAAATATCATCGTCGCTTTATCATGAAACTCTTGTGTAGCAAGAACTTCATCTTTATTATCTGCAAAAAATGACGCAAGAGGGATATCTAGAGAGGCAGTCCAGTAGAAGTAGTGGATACTAACTTTGGATACTTTTAGTATTTTTTCAATTGTTCTAAATAAACAGCAACCACTATCATAAAGCTGTTACATCTTTGTTAAGAATAGTTACAAGTTCTTAACACAAGGAAATATCTCGTATGGAAGTCTCACTTGAAAAGAATGCACCACATCGGGTTGTCATTGTTGGTGGTGGCTTTGGTGGATTGTATGCAGCAAAGGCTTTGAATGCAGCGAATGTAAATGTTACTCTCATTGATAAACGTAACTTTCACCTATTTCAGCCGCTTTTATATCAAGTTGCTACAGGTACGCTATCACCTTCTGATATTTCTGCACCATTGCGATCTGTATTTAAGAAAAGCAAGAATACAAAGGTGTTGTTGGGAGAAGTAAGTGAAATTGATCCAAAAGCCCAACAAGTTATTTTGGGTGATGAAGTAGTACCTTATGATACATTAATTATTGCTACAGGTGCGAATCATTCCTACTTTGGTAAGGATCATTGGGAAGAAGTTGCTCCTGGCTTGAAAACTGTGGAAGATGCGATAGAAATGCGTCGCCGGATATTTGGCGCATTTGAAGCAGCAGAAAAAGAAACTGATCCCGAAAAACGTCGTGCTTGGTTGAGTTTTGTGATTGTGGGGGGTGGCCCGACTGGTGTAGAGTTAGCAGGTGCGATCGCTGAGTTGGCATACAAAACTCTCAAAGAAGATTTCCGCAGCATCGACACTTCAGAAACAAAAATTTTACTATTACAAGGGGGCCCTCGCATCCTCCCACACATGGTTCCAGAGTTATCGGCATCAGCAGCAGTATCTTTGCAAAAGTTAGGTGTAGAACTCCACACTCACACCAGGGTGACAAATATTGAAGGTGATATTGTTACTTTCAAGCAAGACAATCAATTTACAGAAATTGCCTCAAAAACTATCTTGTGGGCAGCAGGTGTTCAAGGTTCCCCAATGGGGAAAGTCTTAGCAGAAACTACAGGTGTAGAGCGCGATTACTCTGGGCGTGTAATTGTAGAACCTGACTTGTCTATCGAGGGTTATGACAACATTTTCGTAATTGGAGATTTAGCCAACTTCTCCCATCAAGATGCTAAACCTTTACCTGGTGTTGCACCTGTAGCTAAACAACAAGGAGAGTATGTAGGTAAACTAATTCGACGACGGCTTCAAGGTAAGACTTTGCCACAATTTCATTACAACGATGTGGGTAGTTTGGCAATGATTGGGCAAAATTTAGCTGTTGTAGATTTAAGCTTAATCAAACTCACAGGTTTCATTGCTTGGGCATTTTGGCTATTAGTTCACATCTACTTCTTGATCGAGTTTGACACTAAATTACTAGTAGTATTTCAGTGGGCATGGAATTATATCACTCGTAATCGTCGCTCTAGATTGATTACAGGTAGAGAAGCTTTTGTAGAACCAAAAACTGTTAACAATATAGTGCAACAGCCTTCTGGGACACCTCTGTAACTTGATCACAGCATTTGTTGACTGGTAGAATCTTCAAAGATGTAGTGCAGTGAATAATGGAGCGAACGAAAGTATCAAACATCTACCAAACTGGTGAAGTCTGCTAAATTATAGCTAAGGAAAATCCCCAATTTATGGGCAAGCGTGGGTGTTGGCATAGCCTCTTCAAAAACTATGCGTTTTGTCAACTACTTCTACTCAACTAGCACCCTGACATAAGTTCTGAGGTAGAAATATTTATCAACCAAATCAATGTTGTCGTTGATAGCCTGATATAGATAGCCCCCTTACCGCTTACGCGGTGAGGGGGTTGGGGTTCTTGTACTTCACAAAGACTGAGAACTGCTATAAGAGGATGTTTGAAAAGTCCTCTTGACCCTGATTCTCAGGTAGAGGCAATTCATGAATTGCCCCTACCGTGTGTAGTTTTGTATAAGTTCTATTAAATTAACTCGTGAACAAAATCGAATTGAACATTGCCAAAAATTGTCTGCAATGCTACGCTGTGACTGAAATTGTACATACTATAAGTATGTATAAATTTCAGAGTTAATTTAATCATTCGCTTGGTTAATTTAAGTAAAAGAATGTTAACTTTCTTGTTAACCTGCATATAATACCGAGTTAGCTCCGATAACTGAATCGTATAACTAAATTGGTTGTCTAATTTAAATTAATCAGGCTTTAGTTTTGATTAAAGCCACACATAACTTATTGATATAATCCCTCCCTAAACCTCTCCTCCACAGAGATAGAGGGGCTAATTCTTACTACCCTTACCTTTTAGTGAAGGGTTTAGAGATTAGGTTTGAGTGCAATTTATACAAGGCAACAAATTATTATCGACACCATTTTTCTTAAATTTTCTGGAAAAGCTTTGATTGCTTTTGAATTGCAATACTAGTAGTTAAAAATCCGACTGCATCATCAGAAATTCTCATTAGATTAGCTTTTGCCTCCATTTGTAATCTAGATGAGTGTATATTTTCATGTCCATAATTGCTAAGGATGAATATAATGACTCGTTTATCCAGCCCGATTGAAAACTTAAAAAATCACTATACAGTTGTAGTTATTGGTTCTGGTTACGGTGGTAGTATTGCCGCATCGCGTTTAGCACGAGCCGGACAGCAAGTGTGTATTTTAGAGCGAGGGAAAGAATTCCAACCTGGTGAATATCCCAAGACTCAAACCAAAGCATTGGAACAAATGCAGATAGATTTGCCACAACATCATCTAGGTTCGCACACAGCTTTGTATGACTTTCATGTGAATAAAGACATTAATGTATTTATTGGTTGTGGACTAGGTGGAACATCTTTAGTTAACGCCAATGTGTCATTACAAGCTGAACCGCGTGTATTTGCAGATTCACGCTGGCCAAAGGAATTGCGTGATGATGTTGGGACTTTATTAGCCGCAGGTTATCGTCGTGCAGAGGAAATGCTCAAACCTACTCCTTACCCCGAAAATTTTCCTCCTCTGCCAAAATTACAAGCTTTAGAAAAATCGTCTAAATATTTGAATGAAAAGTTCTATCGTCCCCCCATCAATGTGACATTTCAAGATGGGGTGAATCATGTCGGTGTAGAACAAAATAAATGTAATCTCTGCGGTGATTGTGTTTCTGGCTGTAATAATAAAGCCAAAAACACCGTGTTGATGAATTACCTCCCAGATGCAAAAAACCACGGTGCAGAAATCTATACACAAGTTTCCGTGCGACGAGTTGAACGTCAGGGGAATCGCTGGCTAGTCCATTACCAATTATTAAACACAGGACAAGAAAACTTTAACGCTCCCACAATGTTCGTCAGTGCTGATATTGTAATTCTGGCGGCTGGGACATTGGGATCTACAGAAATTTTGCTGCGTTCTCAAGCTGCTGGTTTAGCTGTATCTGAGAAACTGGGACATAATTTTACAGGGAATGGTGATGTCCTAGCTTTTGGCTATAACACCGAGCAAGTAATTAACGGTATTGGTTTTGGCGATCGCCCGGAGAATGCCCAAGAACCAGTAGGGCCATGTATCACCGGTATCATAGATATGCGAGAACAGCCCCAATTAGATAACGGACTAGTAATTGAAGAAGGCTCAATTCCTGGAGGTCTGGCTGCTATATTACCCCAAACCCTTGCGGCGGCTGCCAAAATTTTAGGTAAAGACACCGACTCTGGTTTAGGCGATCGCATCGAAGAAAAAATCCGCGAAGTTGAGAGTTTGACTCATGGTGCTTACACTGGTGCAGTCCGCAACACCCAAACCTACTTAGTCATGACCCATGATGATGCAGCCGGACAGATGTACTTAGAAAATGACCGTCTCCGCATTAAATGGCAAGATGTAGGAAGCCAACCCATTTTTCAACGAGTCAATAATCGTCTTACAGAAGCCACCGAACCCCTTGGCGGTACACAAATTCCTAATCCCATTTGGTCTGATGCCTTTGGTCATGACTTAGTTACAGTCCATCCACTAGGAGGCTGTATCTTAGCGGAGGATGCTGAACACGGTGTTGTCAACCATAAGGGACAAGTATTTGCTAGCAACCAAGGAACAAACGTCTACGAAAACTTATATGTTGCTGATGGTTCAATCGTTCCTCGGACATTAGGTGTAAATCCACTACTGACAATCTCTGCTCTAGCGGAACGCTGCTGTAGCCTGATTGCTAAAGACCGGGGTTGGACGATTAATTATGATTTGGCTACTCAACCCATAGTCAACGCTGAGACTACCCATTCTACCACAGTCGGCATTCAATTCACCGAGACCATGCGCGGCTACTTTTCTACCGCAGTCAAAGACGACAACTATCAGTCTGCATTCTGGCAAGGCAAACAAGACAACTCACCTCTAGAGTTCACCGTTACAGTAATTGCCGATGACTTAGACAAACTACTCAACGACCCCGAACACCTAGGGAAAATAGTTGGTATAGTTAAAGCCCCCGTTTTATCACCAGAAGCACTAACCGTCACCAATAGCGATTTTAATTTGTTTGTTGTCCAACAAGACCAACAAAACACCAGACAAATGATTTATCGCTTACAGATGATGACGCAATCAGGACAAAGTTATTACTTGAAAGGCTTTAAGCAAATTCATGATGACCCAGGATTTGATGTTTGGTCTGACACCACCACACTATTCATCACCGTTTATGAGGGCGACAGTGAAAATCATCCTATCGTTGGTCAAGGTATTCTCAAAATTCAGCCGATGGACTTCATCAAACAAATGACCACGATGAAAGTTACCAACGCAGATACTATTGGGGAACGTCTAAAAGCAATAGATAGATTCAGTCGTTTCTTTGCCGGCACTTTAGCGGAAGTCTACATTTAACTTTAGGAGGCGGGAGGTATGACAATACGGTTCGGTTAAAGGGGAAAGGGGAAAGGGAAAAGGTTTTGAATACATTCTTTCCCCTTTATCCCTTACCCTTTTCCCAGACCACAATGAAAGTGAAAAATGCTTATCCGAACCGTATTGGGAGCTATGAGGCAGAGGGCAGGAGGTAATGCCCAATGCCCTAATCGATTAACAAATCTATCAAAATGAACACTACAACATATACTCAATCTTTACGAGAAAGAATAGTACCTTTTACTAGCAAAGATGGCTTTAAATGCAACTTAATTAACGTTAGAGGTGAAAATCCTCCTTCTAAATCGCCTGTATTACTAGCGCATGGTGCAGGAGTCAGAGCAAATATCTTTCGCGCTCCTGTGGATACTAATATAGTTAATTACTTAGTTGCTCATGGTTATGACGTATGGTTAGAAAACTGGCGTGCCAGTATTGACCTAAATCGTAATCATTGGACACTTGACCGAGCCGCAGTGAATGACCATCCACAAGCAGTGAAAACTATTGTCGAAGAAACGGGTTATGAAGAAATCAAAGCTATCATCCATTGTCAGGGATCTACTAGTTTCATGATGTCTGTGGTGGCTGGCTTAGTCCCACAAGTCAAAACTATTATTAGCAATGCCGTTTCACTGCATCCAATTGTACCCTCATGGTCATCTTTCAAAATCAATTTTGCAGTACCAGCAGTCAATTTACTCACCGATCATTTAAACCCACAATGGCAAATAGATTCACCAAGTCTAGCTGCAAAAATCATCTCTCTGTTCGTGGGTCTTACACATCATGAATGTAATAATTCAGTCTGCAAACAAGTTAGCTTTACTTATGGGACTGGCTTCCCGGCATTGTGGGAACACGCCAACCTCAACGAAGCCACCCACGAATGGCTAAAGCAGGAATTCGCCTATGTGCCGCTCAGTTTTTTCGCACAAATGTCTCAGTGCATCAATCATGGACATCTAATTTCTGTTGATAACTTCCCCAATTTACCAAAAGATTTTATTGCCCAACCACCAAAAACCGATGCCCGGATTGCATTTTTCGCTGGGCAGGTTAACCGTTGTTTTCTCCCACAAAGTCAGATAGAAACTTTTAAATATTTTGACTCTCTGCGTCCTAATTACCATGCTTTACACGTTCTGGATAACTACAGTCATTTAGACATATTTATGGGTAAAGATGCAGCCAAAGATGTGTTTCCGTTAATGCTTGCAGAATTAGAAAAGACTGTTTGAGAAGTACAGATTTTATTCTCTAGACATCTGTTACCTCTCTTGCTCAATAAATTTAATTATGTGTGAAAAAATATGATACCTCAACGTTTAAAAGAACAAACAGGACTTTATGCCTTAGTTGATGGCATACCTTTTCAGTTACCCGTTAATTCTGAACATACACCAGCATTGATGGCGGTATTTCCGATTAACGCCGATCGCGCTAAAGAATTGATTCTAGCTAAAGAAGTACATCCTCTGCGACTATGGAATAATCAGGGGTTGTTAGTGATCACGGTGATTAATTATCAGATTACTGACATTGGTAAATACATCGAATTTAGTATTGCGATCGCCTGCACTCATGGCGCAAAACCAGCCCCACCACTACTACCAGCTTTATTGATGCAACAGTACGGTACTGGGCAGTATGTGCTTGATTTACCTGTCAGTACTGAAATTTCCGTCAAAGGTGGTAAAGGAATTTGGGGAATGCCCAAACATCAAGCTAACTTGGACTTTGTGATTGGCGATCGCACCGTCAGCAGTCAATATGATTTAGATGGGCAACTAGTGATGAAAATTGAGGTTGCCAAACCCAACAAAGCTTGGTTTCCCCTGAAAATGGGTGCAGCAAACTACTGTGCATTTCGCGGGATGTTGATGAAATCCGTGATTTACTTTCAAGGGAAATTGGGATTTTCGCTGTTCAAACCGGGTTCAGCCAAACTTACCATCGGCGATCATCCCCGTATCCAATCACTAAAACACCTAGAAATTAGCCCCGAACCTATATTTACAGGCTTTTTCCCGGAAATCACAGGTATGCTAGATGACCATTTGGAGAGTTGGTTTCTTGGCTACGACACACCCCCCACACAACAACCAGAAGGTTTAGAAAGTGTAGTTAATTTAGGTTTGGGTCAAGAATGGCTACCAGCGCCAAAGGCTTTGCCCAAGGATGATCAAGCCGAGATGTATGTAGTACCGAATGGCACTAAGAAAAGCTGAAACCTCCTCAGGGCATGGTGTGGGAGGTGTGGGAGGTGTGGGAGGATGGGGAAGAAGTCTTACCCCCCACACTCCCCACACTTCCCCCATCAGGGCTTTGCGATTAACAAGCGTGCCATTCGTATGTAGTACCAATTAAAAATTAATCAAAAATATGATGAATAACGGTAAAATACTCCGCTTATCATTAATTGGCATTGCCATTTTCACCATTGTGAGTGGATTGTTGCAAATGGTTTTGCCTAGTTTAGTACTCTACATTGTCTCAGCAGAAGTAACCCCGACTAGCCAGCATTTTTTTGCCATCATCGGTATGTTTATGCTGCTGTTTAACGGCGCACTGTTACAAGCATTAATCAGCCTACAACCCCAACCTATTGTCTTAATTTGGGCAGGATTACAAAAATTTGGTGCTTCAATAGCCGTTTGTTTGGCTGTTATCAAGCTAATTTTTTCCCCATTCGCGCTGCTAATTGCTGGTTTTGACCTGTTATCAGGAGTATTAATTTTCTGGTACTTGCTTCGCTTGCGTACTTTCACACCAGGATACACTTATGAGCAACCAACCGCATAAACCTTATGGCACTCCTGAACCAACATACTCAGGGAATAAACGTTCCTTGATTTTAGCTGGTGGTGGAATGCGTGTAGCTTACCAAGCTGGAGCTATCCGCGCCTTACTCGAATCAGGACTATGTTTTAATCATGCGGATGGTACTTCGGGCGGTACGATGAATTTAGCAATGCTGCTATCTGGACTATCGCCGATTGAGATGTGCGATCGCTGGCGGACTTTGAATGTTAAAGATTTTGTCTCCTTTATCCCTCTAGAAAAATACTTCAAAGCCTGGGATTTGTTGTCTATGGGAGATGCAGACGGCATTATTGATCGCGTTTTTCCCCACTTGGGAATTGATATCAGCAAAATCAATGCCTCGGAGGGAATGCAAGGTACATTTAATGTTTGCAACTTTACTCACAAAACTAATGAGGTCATTCCCCACGATCGCCTAGATTTAGATTTATTGGTTGCAGGGATTTCTCTTCCTATCTTGATGCCGCCTGTACAAAAAGGTGATTATCTCTACATGGATTCCGTGTGGATTAAAGATGTTAATCTCATGGAAGCGGTGCGCCGGGGTGCAGATGAACTTTGGGTATTGTGGTGCATTGGCAATAGTAGCGAATATCAAACGGGAATTTTTAATCAATATGTCCACATGATGGAACTGAGTGCGAACGGGGCATTTTTTGAAGAGTGCGATCGCATCAATGAAATCAACCAAAGAATTTTGCAAGGGGAGACAGTCTACGGACATACCCAACCGATCAAACTCCACCTGATCAAACCCGCTTATCCTTTACCTCTTGATCCTGATTACTACTTGGAAAACATTGATGGTGCAACTTTAGTTGATATGGGTTACGCCGATGCTAAACAATATTTGCAAACCATGTCACCCGCAGGATTGCCCTTCCAGCCAGACGTGACCCGAATGCACAATAATTTGCCAGGAATGACTTTCCGCGAAAGGATGGCGGGTGGGTTTGTTTTAAATGAGACTGACCCGATCCAGGGTGCAGCAAAAGGCAAAGCGCACAATTCCTCACTCTCATTGCAACTAACAATTAACATTTATGACTTAAAACGTTTTTTAAGTGATATCACTTACACTGCTAGTATTGCTGGTAATATTAGTTTTGCAGATTTTGGCGAACACATTCCCCTTAAAAGAGGCGTGTTTAACCTGTTTTCTCATGACCATAATCCCGGATCTAAATACATTACTTATGAACTTGCTTTTGAACATGGTAATCAAGATTACTACTTAGTAGGCAAGAAAGAACTGCATAACGATCCAGGATTTGATTTGTGGCAAGACATGACAACTATCTATACTTACCTACATCAAGGTACAGATAAAAACAGTCCGATTATCGGTGCAGGAATTTTAACCTTGGATGTGGGTGACATAGCCAAGTGCGTTTCTGGGTGGCGAATCATTAACGCCAAGTCACTGACAGAGAAAGCTACATTATTGGCAGAGTTTGGTAGTTTTTTCTGGGGCAATATTTGGGAAACTTACCAACCGTAAATTCCAAATTAAACCTCTGCTGAGTGGAGTATAAAGGGAATGGCACTAAGAAAACCTGAAACCTTTGTCTGAGGGAGGTGTGGGAGGTGTGGGAGGTGTGGGAGGATGGGGAAGAAATCTGGCTCCCCACACTCCCCTCTCCCTACACTCCCCACACTTCCCCCTCTCCCTACACTCCCCACACTTCCCCCTCTCCCCACACTCCCCACACTTCCCCCTCTCCCCACACTCCCCATCCCGCCTTCTGCCTTCTATCACAACTTTTCAGGAGAAATTAACATGAGCGATCGCCTTACGCCTTTACCCTCATCATTCTTATTCGGTGTTGCAACTGCTGACCATCAGTGTGAAGCTTACGATTCCCAGTTTGAAGATATTCGGGATGTATGGGAACGTCGTCGCGGTATTACGGTCAGGGGTCGAGCTACTGACTTTTGGCATCGCTACGCTGAAGATATTGCCTTAGCTCAGTCCCTTGGTTGCAAATCTTTCCGGTTTTCGATCGCTTGGTCACGGGTAGAACCTGAACCCGGTAAGTTCAGTGAAGAAGCTTTTGAACATTATCGCCAAGTGATTGAAACTATCAGATCGCATGGTTTAGAACCAATTGTAACTCTGCATCACTTCACCCATCCCATCCATGTAGAAGCACGGGGGGGTTTAACTGCGCCAGAATTTCCAGCTATTTTTGCTAACTACGCCACAGAAGTCGCCAAGCGTTTGGGTCATTTGGCACGTTATTGGATTAGCTTTAACGAACCTAGTCAATTAATTTACGGTTACATCAAACCTTGGTGGGAAAGAGCCTATTTTATGCCCCCAGGTTTGGAGCGCGGTGCAACTATTGCCGATCAAATGACCGCCGTGCAGAAACTTATGCGGAATTTGTTTGTCTCCCATACACGCGCCAGAAATATTCTCAAAGAGTACAACCCAGATGCTCAAGTGGGAGCAAACCCCATGTTATTGGGTCTGCCTCTATGGTTGCAGAAATTGGTGGATCGCAATGTTACTAATCTGCGTCGTCCCGAAGATATGATTTCTCAGGGTAAACGTTTTACTGAGCGCAGTTTGTTGGAAAAGGGAAAAGTTGATGTTGTCATTGCTAATTTGACTATTACCGCCGAGCGACAACAGCAAGTAGCGTTTTCAGAAACTTATTATCAGGCGGGACAATTTCTCTTAGTCAAAGCCAGCAGTCCCATTCAGCAACCAGAAAATCTGGCTCAGAAAACAGTAGCAGTTGTCAAAAGTTCGACGGCGGAATCTACCATAGAATACCTGTTACCCAGAGTTGAAGTCAAAGTAGTAGAAGATTACGCTGATGCCTTGCAAGCCTTGGATTATGAACAAGTGAGTGCCATTCTTGCAGATGACACAATTCTCTTGGGTATGATGACACAACAACCAGGGGAATATCGACTGGTGGGTAAAAATGGTGCAGGGCTGACAGTAGAGAACTATGGCGCAGCTGTAGTTAAAGGCGATCGCGCCCTATTGAATATTGTAGATACAGTAGTGCGACAGTTTAAAGAATCCGGGGCTTGGCAAGCTAGCTATAGTCATTACTTCCCCAATCAACCCGTCCCACCTGTACCGAAAATCGGCAGACGTTCAACCCTAGCTGACATCACCACAGGCGGATCTTCTAGTCCAACTATCGGACAGCCTCAACCTGGTACACCATTGCGACGCATTCAAGACCGTGGTTATTTAGTTGTCGCAGTCAAAGAAAACGTACCTGGGTTTAGCTACCGCGACCCCAAAACCGGAGAATTTAGCGGCTTAGAGATTGATTTAGCGCGTTTAATCGCCAAGCAAATCTTCGGCAATCCCAGCAAAGTGAAATTTGTTGCCGTTTCCACCCAACAACGCTTACCCGTACTGCGATCGCTCACCCGCATCTTTGACCCAATTTTCAAGATTTTCAGCGTACTTTCCACATCACTAACAAGTAACTGGTGGCACTTAGGTATGGCTGGAAAATTACCTACATTCCTCTGTCCTCAAGAATGTGTAGGTCAACAAGATTTTGTTGGTTTTGACTATTACTGGGGGATTAGCAATCTCCGACTCAACCGCATTCAACAATTAATGGATGCTGCTTTTGGACGTTTTAGTAATGCGCCAGTTTGGTCTGGTGTTCTCTACGATATGCTCAAATTCCACGCCCAGTTATTCCCCGATAAAGAGATTATGATTATCGAGAATGGCTGTGTAGAAGTAGCCGATAAAGTTGTCAAGCGTGAAGACTACATTCGCCAGCATCTCCAACAAGTGCAACGCGCTCGTCAAGACGGGATAAACGTCATCGGTTACGTCTCCTGGTGCATCACCTCCAATCGCGAGTGGGGTCTGAAATTTGGCCCAGATAGCGATTTTGGGCTATATCACATTGACCTAGATACAGACCCAGAACTCAAACGCCAACCAACCCCAGCCGCTAACTTATACCGCGATATCATCAAACAAAACAGCGGGCTTGAGTAAAATTTGCAGTGGGAAAAGTTATTTTTCGCGTTCTTTAAGTAATGAGTAATGGATATTTACTCATTACTCATTTAATTTGCTCTCATCAAAGTCAACACCCTACCCTTAATACCCATGCCCAAAACAGTTTTCATCACCGGAACATCCAGTGGAATTGGGAAATTCACCGCCATATACTTCGCGCAACAAGGCTGGAACGTTGCAGCCACGATGCGAAACCCCAGCCAAGACCAAAATTTCCGTGAATTTCCTAACATCAAAGTATATTTTTTAGATGTTACAGATAATAACAGTATTCAAACTGCGATCGCTTCTGCCATCCAAGATTTTGGTCAAATTGATGTTTTAGTAAATAACGCTGGTTATGGTGTAGATGGTGTATTTGAAGCCATGACTGATGAAATAATCACTAAACAATTCAATACTAACGTTTTTGGGTTGATGCGAATCACACAAGCGATCATTCCCCATCTGCGTCAACAAGGCGGTGGCACTATTATTCAAATTGCCAGTATGGGAGGACGAATTACTTTCCCCTTGTATAGTATTTATCACAGTTCAAAATGGGCGGTAGAAGGGTTTAGTGAAGCTTTGCAATATGAATTAGAACCATTTAATATCAAAATTAAAATTGTTGAACCAGGTGTGATTAAAACTGAATTTTACGAAAATAATCGAGCGATCGTGCGTGATGATTTGCCCATGTATCAACCATTAGTAGATACTGCACAAAGGGTATCCCAAGAAGCGGGAAGAAAAGGAGAGCCTCCAGAATTAGTTGCTCAGGCAATATTTAAAGCAGCCATTGATCGTAGTTATAAAATGCGCTATCCCGTTGGTCAACCTGCGCCCATTTTGCTCATGCTACGTAAATTGTTGCCCGATTATTGGTTTTTCTCCATCATCAAACGTATTTATAAAGTATAAATATGCCTAGTTGAAAAAAACTAAGTACTTACCTGAGCTTTACCACAATATAGTTGGTAAACCTGCAATGATAGAGGCAATACCTGTCCAAAGAGTGAACTGCTCAAGATTTCCTTCATCCAAAGCAAGACTCATTTGCTTAATTGCTGATAGTAGTCCAGCTAATAGTAGTACAAAGAATGCAAAATATCTCAAAGCAATCATACTTTGCCCTACTTGAATGTAAAAGTACACATAATAGGTTTCTAACAGGCTCTACCATGTTTTTCTGTTTCAGATTTAGCACTTTATACCAATTTAATATGAAGCTGCATAATAGAGAAAACAAACTCGATAAATTAAAATAACGTGTAATGCCAATTACTGAAGCTTTGGTCAATAAAGGAATACTTTTCGGTTAAGGGGGAAAGGGGAAAGGGGAAAGGGAAAAGGTTTGAATTTCCCTTTCCCCATTACCCTTTAACCTTTCCCCAGACCAAAAGAGAGATTATTGGGTTTAACCGAAAAGTATTGGTAACAGCACTATCTCTTCCTGAAATAGTGATTCTCAAAAAAGTGCTACAACCCCAATTATTAGCCGTATTTGTCGGGTTAATTAACCTGAGTTCGGGATAAGGAAAAGGACAGGTAGTAAGCTGAAAATAACAACAAATCCAGCAGCCTGTCCTATGTTTAGTTTAGATGCTTTGTTC
>NZ_JBALEQ010000047.1:0-3908 GCF_036917775.1 Nostoc sp. | reverse complement strand
GGGGGAGCCACAAAAATGCTCCCTATTTTTTGTCTCCACCATCTTCTCAAAGTTTTGTCCCATCTAGCTTAGAGTTGCCTTGTCACCCTCTCAGACCAAATTTAGTAACTGTGACATTAGAAAGAGATGAATATATTTTTATATTAAAAAAAGTTCCAGCAGAAATTTGTGATAACTGCGGTGAATATTATTTAAGTGATGTAGTTACGGAACAGGTTTTAGAAAAAGCATAGTTAGCTGTTAATAATGGAACAGAATTGGAGATTATTAGATATGCAGTTTAGTGTTCTTATTTGTGTTTCTGTTTTAGCGATGGGTTATTCAAAATATGGAATTTTATTATAAGTGGTAAATTAAATAGCGATCGTGTTATGAAAAAAAGCTTTCATAATCGTCATGGCTACCTATCCAGAACCATGTAACTGTGTCACCCTCCAAAACCCCAATTGCTCCATAATTGCGAGTTATTCTGACAGACCAAATATTCTCCTCGTTATTTATACATTTGAAATGCAAAGACGGATGAAAAGGATTTTCTCGCCATAACTGATAAGCTTTTCTCGCACTCTGTCTAACTTGCTTGTCAAGGGACTTATATTTATCCCAAAACGAAGGAAGAGTTGCAGACTTCACAAATTTTCATAGTTCATTGGTTTTGCAAGTCCTTCTGCAATCTCTCTTTTAGTAGATTGGGCAGATGCAATCAGTTGTTGTTGAGTTTTCTTAAATGATTTATTCCATTTCAATTCATCTTGCAAATCTTCTAGGTACTCTCGGAGATGTTCTGCAACTCTTTCTTGCACATCTTCAGATAAAGATTCCATCATCTTAATTACAGTAGCGATCGCTGGAGATGACATAATCTAATTTCCTTTATCAACTTTCCCTGTCTATTTTACTAAAAAAACTCAATCAAATCGCTTACTGTAGTCCCAAAGCTCTGAAACTGGGAAGGTTTGTCCTACTGCTGCTTGTCGCACAGACTCTTGCAAATCGGCTAATATTTGTGCTTTTGGCTCTTGTTCATCAATCCAAGCTAAACCACTGACGTTATCAGAATTTATGGAACTTATAAGCTGTTGCCAAAGTTCTACAGGGACGAGTACATCTGTTGTTTCTCCATTTATGTTGGTCACATAACGAATCTGACTTTCAATTTCTGCGATTATCATTATGTTTAGTTCTCCTGCTAGGCTTTTTTGTACCAAATCGCTTTTTTAAACAACCACCAAGCAGCATTTTGTATTTTTAGGGTTGGGCTACGCGTAGACGCGGAGCGGCTTGTCGTAGACATCACACCACTAAACTATAATTTTATCGGCTTTTTGAGGGTAAATTTTTGACTGGACTGGAAGTATCACAACGCACATTCCGCACCCCCAAGTGTCAAAAAAGGCTACCAAAAGAAAAAACGGGGGATTGCCAATTTAATTAAATCAACCTAACGAGGAAGACGAAATCCCTAAAAAGCTGTTACTTAATAACTAGTGACTTTTTGCCAAACATGATTTTGATAGCAGACGAATTGTGATGAATATAGCTAATTTTCCGTGGCTGACGACGATTATTCTGTTTCCGATAGCCGCGTCGCTACTTCTTCCCGTCATTCCTGATAAAGAAGGCAAAACAGTGCGCTGGTACTCCCTTATCGTGGGGCTGATAGATTTTGCACTAATTGTTTATGCTTTTTATACTGGGTATGATTTCTCCAATCCAGATTTGCAGTTGGTGGAAAGTTACCCCTGGGTACCACAAATGGGTTTGAATTGGTCAGTAGGGGCAGATGGCTTATCCATGCCCCTAATTATTTTGACTGGATTCATTACCACGCTGGCGATTTTAGCAGCTTGGCCTGTCACCTTCAAGCCCAAGCTATTTTACTTCTTGATTTTGGCGATGTATGGCGGTCAGATTGCCGTGTTCGCCGTCCAGGATATGCTGTTGTTTTTCCTGGTGTGGGAACTGGAATTAGTGCCGATATACTTCCTGCTGTCGATTTGGGGAGGTAAAAGGCGGCAATATGCAGCGACCAAATTCATTTTATACACTGCTGGCGGTTCGCTGTTTATTTTGCTGTCTGCCCTGACAATGGGATTTTACGGCGATACGGTGACGTTCGACATGAGAGCGATCGCCTTAAAAGATTTCGCCCTGAATTTCCAACTAGCCCTCTATGCTGGCTTCCTAATTGCCTACGCCGTCAAGTTGCCGATTATTCCCTTGCATACCTGGCTACCTGATGCCCACGGTGAAGCTACAGCCCCCGTACACATGTTATTAGCAGGTATTCTCCTGAAAATGGGCGGTTACGCCTTAATTCGGATGAATGCCCAAATGCTCCCCGATGCCCACGCTTATTTTGCACCAGTGTTGGTGGTTTTGGGGGTAGTTAATATCATCTACGCTGCCTTGACATCCTTTGCCCAGCGCAACCTGAAGCGAAAAATTGCCTACTCCTCAATTTCTCACATGGGCTTTGTGATGATTGGTATTGCCTCCTTCACCGATTTGGGATTGAGTGGGGCGGTGTTACAAATGGTTTCCCACGGGTTAATTGGGGCGAGTTTGTTCTTCCTTGTAGGGGCAACTTACGATCGCACTCACACCCTGATGTTGGATGAAATGGGCGGTGTTGCGAAGAGAATGCCGAAGATTTTCGCCATGTTCACCACCTGTTCGATGGCTTCTTTGGCATTGCCAGGGATGAGCGGTTTCGTAGCAGAATTAATGGTATTTGTGGGCTTTGCTACTAGCGATGCTTATAGCTCTACCTTCAAAGTCATTGTGGTGTTTTTGATGGCAGTTGGAGTAATTTTAACTCCGATTTATCTGCTGTCGATGTTGCGAGAAATTTTCTATGGAGAAGAGAACAAGGAATTAGTTTCTCACCAAGCTTTGATAGATGCCGAACCCCGTGAAGTATTTATCATTGCCTGTTTGCTGATTCCAATTATTGGTATTGGTTTCTATCCAAAATTGCTGACTCAGATGTATGACGCGACAACTGTACAATTGACAGCAAGATTGCGTGATTCCGTGCCGACATTAGCACAGCAAAAAGACGAAACACTAAAGGTTTCTTTGAGTGCGCCCCAAATTGGTAATTAGTTGCGATCGCTAGTTTAGTTTTAATATTTATTGCTTTGAGGGCGGGTTTTGTACCTGCCCTTTTTGTTACTCACTCGTAAGTTTTTATTTGGTAATGTAATAAATCATTGAACTAGTTAAAAAAATCCTGTATCATCAAGTGAGTAGATGTATTTTTTACATTGTTAATAAAATAGATTTTAAGCTGATTGATTTGCTTGCAACCAGTTCAGCAAATCTTCCATAGCACTAAAATCCAACAAAGCTTCGCCAAGGGTTTCTAACTGATTTAAAGAAAGAGATTGGATGCGCTCTTGCAACTCTGGTGATAATTCTCCCAGTCGTCTTTGTAGTAACCTTAAAATCAGTTGTTTTTCACCTTCTTGTTTCCCTTCTTGTTTTCCGCGCTCGTAGCCGATGCGCTCACCTGTAGTTACATATCTCATGGTTCGCTCCTGCTCAAATTGTTTAAACTCTTCCCAAAACTGATTTTCTAATGCCTTTGGTAATATCATAACCCAATCGATAAATCGATACAGGTTGCGAATATCCTGCTCTTCTAACCCCAAATCATATAGTCTGCGAATTAAGCTAAATTTCCATATTTTGCGTTGTTCGGGTGATGAGCGTGTCTGCTGCGTTTTCAAATGCGCCATGACGACAGTTGCAAATGGATTATCACTATTTTCTAATTCGTCAAATCGATTTTCGTAATCCAAAAGTTTAATACTGGAGTTTAGACTAAAAGCGATATGAGAGAAAGCAGACCAAATGGAATTAGAGGTTAAAAATATTATCTTGTCAGCCTGAAAGCATCCGCC
>NZ_JBALEQ010000046.1:0-24863 GCF_036917775.1 Nostoc sp. | reverse complement strand
AATGCACCTCTGAACTCCATTAATGCACCTCTGAACTCCGTTAATCCACCTCTGAACTCCGTTAATCCACCTCTGAACTCCGTTAATCCACCTCTGAACTCCGTTAATCCACCTCTGAACTCCATTAATGCACCTCTGAACTCCATTAATGCACCTCTGAACTCCGTTAATCCACCTCTGAACTCCGTTAATCCACCTCTGAACTCCGTTAATCCACCTCTAAATTAAATTTCCCAATCCCATTCCCCATTCCCACTTTATGCAAACAAAAGACCGTTCTCGCCATTTTATTTACACAGACTGGATATTAATCGAAACCCAGTTTGATCCTGACCAATTGCAATCAAAAGAAACTGTCTTTACAATCGGCAATGGATACTTGGGAACAAGAGGTAGTTTTGAGGAAGGGTATCCTCATTCATTACCAGCTACTTTTATCAACGGTGTCTACGACGATGTGCCAGTAGTGTACACGGAACTGGTAAATTGCCCTGACTGGCTACCCTTGATAGTAATTGTGAATGGCGATCGCTTCCGTCTCGATCAAGGTGAGATATTGAGCTACGATCGCCAACTCGATCTCCGTCAGGGACTAATCATCCGAGCTTTGCGTTGGCGTTCTCCTAGTGGAAACACAATAGACATCAGCTTTGAACGCTTTGCCAGTCTTGCAGATCCGCACGTGTTGGCGCTACGCTGCCATTTAACGCCAATAGATTTTGATGGGTTAATCGAAATTCAAGCTAGTATCAACGGCTATCCAGAAAATCAGGGTTTCAATCACTGGGAAGGACTAGATCAGGGCAAAACTGACCAAGGAATCTGGTTACAACGCCGCACCCGCCACTCCCGAATTGAACTTGGTATGGGAGCTAAGGTGACAATATTAGGTGCTGAAGCCTCTTTGCAAGTCAATACCGCACCTGGTTATCCAACCTTAAGCACTACCTTCTTAGCTAAGGCGCAACAGGTCGTAACAATAGAAAAATTAGTGACAGTTTTTACCTCACGCGAAATTGATACCCCAGTTTCAGCTGCTCAAGAAAAACTCGCGCACCTCCCAGA
The DNA here is from genome assembly GCF_036917775.1 of Nostoc sp. GTDB lineage: Bacteria > Cyanobacteriota > Cyanobacteriia > Cyanobacteriales > Nostocaceae > Nostoc. The sequence continues at coordinate 23,798 of NZ_JBALEQ010000046.1, read as the reverse complement.
CTTTGCAACACTACAAAAAGCCAATGAGCAGGCATGGGATGAGGTTTGGCAGCAAAGTGACATCTTGATTGAGGGGGATAGCACAGCTACTTTTGCTGTTCGCTACAATCTGTTTCAGCTGCTGATTGCTGGGCCACCAAATGATGACAAGGTGAGCATTCCTGCTAAAACCCTTTCGGGATTTGGCTATCGCGGTCATATATTTTGGGATACAGAAATTTTTATGCTACCCCTATTTATATTTACCCAGCCAGCGATCGCTCGAAACTTACTCAGTTACCGTTGGCATACCTTACCAGGAGCTAGACGCAAGGCAACCCATTACAGCTATAAAGGGGCAATGTTTGCCTGGGAAAGTGCTGATAGTGGAGATGAAGTAACACCACGTTGGGCACTGGGAAATGATTTTTATGGTGAAGATGTGCGGATTTGGTGCCGCGATCGCGAAATTCATATCAATGCAGATATTCCCTACGCCGCTTGGAATTACTGGCAAACCACTGGTGATGATGAGTGGATGCAAAAGTCTGGTGCAGAGATTATCTTAGATACCGCTATCTTCTGGGCTAGCCGAGTAGAATTCAATCCTGAGCGTCAACAGTATGAAATTCAGGGTGTGATTGGAGTGGATGAATACCATGAACTCGTTCACAACAACGCTTTTACAAACCGGATGGCGCAATGGCATTTAGAGAAAGCGATCGCAGTCTATGATTGGTTGGTTGAAAAATTCCCCAAACGAGCTAAAGAATTAGAAGAAAAACTACAACTCACCGCCCAAGAGCGATCTCACTGGCAAGATATTATCAATAAAATATTGTTTCTCTATAACCCAGTAACAGAACTCATTGAGCAGTTCGAGGGATTTTTCCAATTAGAAGATATAAATTTAGCAGACTACGAACCACGCGATCGCTCTATGCAACCGATCTTGGGTGTTGAGAAAATCAACAAATATCAAGTAATCAAACAACCAGATATATTGATGCTTCTTTATTTAATGCGAGAATCAGCAGATTTTCCTTACAGCAAAAAAGCATTGCAGGCAAACTGGGATTACTACGCACCCCGTACCGATATTACTTATGGTTCTTCCCTTGGCCCAGCAGTTCACGCCATCTTAGCTTCTGATTTAGGCAAATCAACCGAAGCTTACGAAGTGTTTATGCAAGCATTAATGGTGGATCTTGAAGATAACCGAGGTAACACCAGCGATGGAATTCATGGCGCTAGTGCTGGTGGCATTTGGCAAGCTGTAATTTTTGGATTCGGTGGCATCCAAATCACTGAAAATGGCCCAGTAGCCAACCCCCATCTGCCTGATGGTTGGACGCGCCTGAAGTTTAAACTGCACTGGGGCAATAAATGGCACGATTTCGATTTACATCGGGGACAAGGGGGCATGGGGACAAGGGGACAGGGGGACAAGGGGACAGGGGGACAGGGGGACAAGGAGACAAGGGGACAAGGAGACAAGGAGACAATGCAGATAACCAATGCCCAATCGCCCATGTCCAATTCCCAACATCCAAAATCCAACATCCAAGGATTCATTTTCGATTTAGATGGTGTGCTGACAGATACAGCAGAACTTCATTATCTAGCTTGGAAGAAGTTAGCAGATGAAGAGGGGATACCGTTTAATCGCCAGGATAATGAAGCGCTGCGGGGTGTCTCTCGCCGTGCTTCCCTGATGTTAATTCTTAGGGATAGACCATATTCGGAAGCACAAATCCAAGAGATGATGGAGCGGAAGAATCGCTACTATGTGGAATTGATTCAAAATATGACATCTAAGGATTTATTACCAGGTGCGATCGCCTTTTTGGATGAACTGCGACAAGCTGGGATTAAAATCGGCATTGGTTCAGCCAGCAAAAATGCCCGTACAGTAATCGAGCGATTGGGCATTGCTGATAAAGTAGATGCGATCGCAGACGGTTATAGTGTAGAGCAACCCAAACCAGCACCCGATCTATTTTTATATGCAGCCAAGCAGCTAGGACTTGAACCAGTACAATCTGTAGTTGTAGAAGATGCCGCAGCAGGGATTGAGGCGGCTCTAGCTGCTGGGATGTGGGCAATAGGACTTGGCCCCGTTGAACGAGTTGGATCTGCTCATATCGTCTTACCCAGCCTAGAAGGTATCAAATGGGCAGATTTAAGAGCTAAATTGAGTGACATAGCCAGATAAAAACATTTAGGGACTTCTAATTTGGATATGTCTAATAACTGTTGAACAGCAAAAGCTAAGATCGTCCCAGTAGAGAATCTAAAGTAAAACTCAACTTTAGAGATCCAAATTAGGAGTAAGAGCGTGAACTTGGACGATCTAGCCTTACAGATAGAGCTTATGCGTAAGCGCGTCGCTCTTTTGCAACGCCAGACTGAACAGCAAAAAGCAAAGGAAGATATTGAATTCATCACAGATGTATTCAAGGAACTCTACCTAGCTTTGGAAGAAATGCAAATAGCTAATGAAGACTTACAGCAACAGAATGAAGAATTATTTAACGCTCAACAGTCCTTAATAGCACAAGGTCAACGCTACCAAGAATTGTTTGAGGAAGTACCAGATGCCTATTTGGTAACTGATCCAATAGGAGTAATTCAGGAAGCTAATTCTGCCGCCCAGAATATGTTGAACATCTCAAAGAATTTCCTGTTGGGCAAACCTTTAGGAATTTTTGTGCTTGAGAAAGAACTGATTGCTTTTCATTTGAAACTGACTCATCTGAGCGATCGCACCGAAACTCCAGACTGGAAAATGCAAGAGTGGGAAGCAAATATGCGGCCACGTCACAAAACACCCATTGTTGCGGCGATGAAGGTGGCTGCTATCCGTAATCAACAAGGTAACTTAGTTGGTTTGCGTTGGCTATTGCGCGATATTAGCGAAAGCAAGCGCATTCAAGCCAAGCTGCAATGGGCAGAAGAGGCGATGCGACAAGCACTTGCCAAAGAAAGAGAGTTTAGTGAACTTACATCCCGGTTACTCACCACCGCCTCTCATGAGTTTCGCAACCCTTTGGCTACGATCTACTCTTCGGCAGAACTACTAGAACATTATCGCCATCTATGGAGCGACGAGCGTCAACAGATTCACCTACGTCGCATTCAAACATCTGTTATGCACATAACCCAGTTGCTGAATGATTTATTGGTGCTGAATCAGGATGAAACAGGCAAGTTAGAGTTTAATCCAACACCCTTAAATTTGGTGGAATTTTGCCGCGATTTATTAGAAGAATTAGAACAGCGCGATCGCTCTCAACACGCGATCGTTTTTAGCAGTGAGTGCCAATGTACCTCAGCTAACCTAGACGCTAAACTACTGCGACAAATTTTGACTAATTTATTCTCAAATTGTCTAAAATACTCTTCCATTGGTAGCACAGTTAATTTTTCTATCACCGCTACCAACGATCGAGCTATATTCCAGACTCAAGACTCTGGTATTGGCATTCCTCCTGCTGACATTGAACACATATTTGAACCCTTCCATCGCGCCAGCAATACAGCCAATATCCCAGGAATGGGATTAGGGATGTCCATCGTCAAGCAGGCTGTAGATTTACATGGCGGCGAGATTATTGTCGAAAGTGCGATCGGTGCAGGAACTACCTTTACAGTCATCCTGCCATTTTCGATAAATTTGCATGGGTAGTGGCTTACACTAATGCTGCTTTTATCTGTTATGGGTTTGCTTTTGAAGGTTGTTACCTTCCAATGGCTACCTAAATCTCCCCACTTTAGACTAACAATCTGCAAAAATAATTGACAAAATTGCTTAAAAACTAGATATAACAAGCTTGCAAGTCACTTTACACTCAGGAAGAGTCTGCAATAATAAATCACTTTTATTTATCGAATTCAAAACAAAAAGTAATTGCTTCTATACTAAAAGGTCTTTAAAGTAGAGTTAGCCGGTCAACAATTAGTTGATTGTAAAGTTTTTCTTAACAATAGCTTAGGGAAACAAACTCAATGACTTTGTATATTTAAGTGTGAGTTTAAAATATTACGCCTGTGGTCATCTCTAACAAATCAGAATACGCACTTCTAGCTCTGTTAGAGTTAGCAACCTGCTACCCTAACGGTGAAGCGCTGCAAATTCGAGAAATAGCGGTCTTACAAGATATACCAAACCGCTATTTGGAACAACTTCTGGCAACATTAAGACGTGGAGGTTTAATTAAGAGTATACGCGGAGCTAAAGGTGGCTATGTTTTGGCACGAGACCCTGGAAAGATTACAGTGTTAGATGCTTTTAGCTGCATGGAAGGGTCAGATATTGTTGTATCTGATTCTGAGCCGACTCCCAACACGGTAGAAGGTGAGCTAATTCAGGAAGTCTGGCAGGAAGCACGTCAGGCTGCTAACTCCGTTTTGGAAAAATATACACTCCAAGACCTTTGTGAACGAAGATCGCTAAGAAAGCAGAAGGAACTCATGTATTACATTTAGAAAGGGTGAAGTGGGAAAATTTTCATCCTTTATCTTGAATTCATAGTCATTTCCGCTTTGACCATATTTGGCACATCTGGATGTTATATGTAGATGTGCAGTAATTTCAAGTAAGTAAGCAGAAAATTCTTAGTGTGATATCAAGTCTGGGTAATTAGTTATATGTCTACACAAGTAATAAAAATCTAACTTGATGAGGCTTTGCTTGTTACCATACACCGTATAAGAATGTATTAATTGAGGCTCTGGCTAACTGTTGTATCACTAGAGTTAGAGCCTCTAATCTGCTATTTCTATACAAAACAAGGGTAGCAGAGACAAAGTATAGCTTTAGCAAGGTGGCCTTTTTGGGGGTTTAGTAAGTAATAAAACGGATATAATACAAAATATTTTTTACAAAAAATATAGTCGAAAGATGAAAATTTTGAGTAACTAGTCAGTTAAACTACACCTTAAGCAAAATAGTTTGAAAAATTTGCTATCTCAATTGTCTAGTTAGACGTTTTTTGTGATGTAATCCTTATTGACAGTAATAACTAGACAACCTGTGAGGCTGTTATATGCCTGAAGTTAATTCTCAACAGCCCATAAATACTGCCGCTACTCTTGTGGAGAGTTATGCAGCAGGAAAACGGGACTTTAGTAAAGCAGAACTGGGTGATGCCGATTTGCAAGGCATTAACTTGAAAGGATGTGACCTGAGTTATGCTGACTTGAGTGAAGCTAACCTAAGTGGGGCTAATCTCAGGGGAACCGACATGAGTTTCGCCGATCTCGAACAAGCTAATCTGAGGGATGCCGATCTTAGGGGAGCATTGTTGATGTCAGCGAATCTCCGCCAAGCCGATCTCAAAGGAGCAAAGCTAGAAAAAGCAGACTACGATCGCAGCACCCATTTTCCCCAAGATTTCGACCCAGTGAAAGCTGGTATGCAAATAAAAGTTGAAGATTAATTAATTTTTAAATTGAGAAGAATATTGCCCTCCTGCCTTCTTCAACGTTCCTACTTGCCTCAAGGTAGAAGATATTTTTGCCAAAAGAGTTGTATTTTGGTGAAAAAGCCTATCTATGAGGTTGACAATGGAGGCAAAAAGTGGAACCATCAACCGACGCGCACCACTAATTACTGCTGGGATTTTTCTAGGTGTGGGTCTTGGAGGGTTTATTGATGGAATTTTACTGCATCAGATCCTCCAGTGGCATCACATGCTTAGTAGCATTCGACCTCTGACAAACAGAGCGAATATAGATTTGAACATGGTATGGGATGGGTTCTTTCATACCTTAGATTGGGTATTCACCGCCACTGGACTTGTGTTACTATGGCGTGCTGGACGGCGTGATGATGTTCCTTGGTCATCACAAACCTTTATTGGATCAATACTGATTGGCAGTGGATTGTTCGACTTGGTTGAAGGTTTAATTGACCACCAAATTCTCGGTGTCCATCATGTGAAACCAGGCCCAAATGAGTTAGCTTGGGATCTAGGATTTCTGGCATTCGGTGCGCTACTTGTTGTTATCGGCTGGATAATGATAAAAAAGGAGTCAAGGGTCATTAGTCATTAGTTATTGGGCATAGGTTAATAATCATAGTTCTTCTCCCTCTGCTCCCCCTGCCTCCCCCACTTCCCCCACCTCCCCCACTTCCCCCACCTCCCACACCTCCCACACCTCCCCCACTCCCCCACTCCCCCCTCCCCCTCTATGCCTACAGATACTTTTGAAAAAACTAGCTGGAGTTGGCAGCTTTCCCAATTTCAACAACAAGCGGGAGAATGGTGGGAATACCAGTTTTACCGCTTTGAGAAAACTTTACCAGAATTGCCTAATGGATGGTCGATTAGCCCTTGGCTTGGTGAGTTGCTGAAATTTCTGTTTTGGCTGGTAATTGGCTTATTTGTAGTTTGGGTGGGTTGGCAATTATGGCGGGAATTCAGCCCTTATGTATATTCTTGGCTGAATAGAAGTGGCAATCTGACTGATTTTCGTGCAAAAACTCGCTCTAGTGAGGCATCCATAGCGCTTTTGTTGGAGCGATCGCAAGAATTTTATCGTCAAGGTAACTACCGTGAGGCTTGCCGTTGTGTCTATTTAGCAATGTTGCAGCAGTTGCATCAAAAAGCGATCGCACCCCACAAACTCAGCCGTACAGATGGAGAATATCTGCAATTGCTGCGCTCATCTGTGACTCCCATACAGCCTTACGAAACTTTAATTACCACTCACGAACAATTATGTTTTGGGAATGCTGAGATTGTGCCAGACAATTATGAACAGTGTCGGCAAGCTTATCGGGAAATTTCCCCAGAATGAAAAAGGGGCCTACAGCCAGCTGTGCGCCCCTACTATCTATAATTTTTTTCAGATTGCCTACTTTGTGAGAGTAGCGATCGCCTTGTCTACAGCTTCCAAGGCAGTGTTTACTTCCGCCTCTGTGACAATTAGCGGTGGCACAAACCTGACTACTTTTGGACCGGCTGGTACCAGTAATACACCCTCTTTGATGGCAGCATTGACGATATCTGCTGCGGTTAATTGGATATCGACTCGCAACTCCAAACCGTTGATTAAACCCCAACCCCGAACTTCGCCAATCTGCTGAGGATATTTCGCTGCGATCGCTTTCAATCCAGATCGCAACTGTTCACCCCTGTCTTGCACATTCTGCAAAATATTTTCCCGTTCCAATGTCTGGCAAACACTGAGTGCTACACCACACACAAAAGGATTTCCGCCAAAGGTGCTGGCGTGTTCCCCTGGTTGAAAAATATCACAGAATTTCTTGCTCATCATTGCACCGATGGGGATACCGCCACCTAAGCCTTTGGCACTGGTGAAAATATCCGGTTCAACGCCAAGATGTTCGTAAGCCCATAATTTGCCACTGCGCCCCATACCAACTTGCACTTCGTCAAAAATCAATAAAATGCCAGTTTCATCGCAAATCTGCCGGAGCTTTTTGAAATAGGCAACATCTCCCGGACGCACACCGCCTTCTCCCTGCAATGGCTCAATCAGAATTGCCGCTACCCGGTAATCACCTTCATCCAACTCGCTAATCGCCACTTCCACAGCGTTAATATCGTTGTAATTAACGTAGTAGAACCCAGGAACCAAAGGATCAAAATACTTTTGATACTTCGGTTGTCCGGTAGCGGTAACGGTGGCCAGAGTCCGACCATGGAAACTGGCATTGGCGGTTAAAATAATTGGTTTGTCAATTTCTAATACTGTGTGGGCATATTTTCGCGCCAGTTTAATTGCAGCTTCGTTAGCTTCAGCTCCAGAATTGCAGAAAAATACGCGATCGGCACAAGAATGTTCAACAAGCCATTTTGCCAATTCACCTTGTTCAGGAATGTAGTACAAATTAGAGACATGGTGCAGCTTCTGAATTTGGCGTGTTACCGCCTCTACCATCACTGGGTGGGCGTGTCCTAAAGTACAAGTGGCAATTCCCGCTACAAAGTCCAGATATTCTCGCCCCTGTGTATCCCAAACCCGGCATCCAGCACCTCGTTCTAGGGCTAAGGGAAACCGACCGTAGGTAGACATGACAGCTTCATTAAAGCTATCTGCATCAAAGGGACTAGACACTACAGACCCTGAATCTGGGGGGATGGTGGCTTGGTCAACGAGAGTTTGTAGGCTCACTACCGCTCCTCCTGAAAGTTTTTCATTATATAGTTATTTACTAGTTTCCTAGAAATCCCTAAAAATTACTTTTTATTTAGCACAATTCGTACTTCTTCTTAGACTAACGCTTATATAACCTTGGCGGTGGTGAAAAAACTTTGTACTCAACACTTGAGCAAGATAAAACTTACCTAAACAATAGCCGAAACCCTTATTTACAGGTAAGGGCAATTCATGTAGACGCAAAGCGGCTACTCTTACAGGAACGCTTTCAGCGAACTCGCAAGGTATTGTCCCTACTGCGTGTACTTTTGCGTAAGTCCTATTTATGAAGAAGGGGAAGGGGAAAGGTAAAAACCGTACTTCGTCCCGCTCCGCTAACGCCCGAAGTAAAGCGAAATAATCCAAATTTTATGAGGAAGGTAAAAACCGTACTGCGTCCCGCTCCGCTAACGCCCGCAAGTGGCGCGACAATCATCATCCCTTTCCCCTTTCCCCTTTAACCTTTTCCCTTTTCCCTTTTCCCTTTTATTTTATTTCTCTGTGATTTTCAGCTCATCAATATTCCAAAAAGTTGACCCCAAGGCAGAAAACTTGATGGGATTGACACGTTCACGCACTGCTTGAAACGAGATTGGATTCACAAGGCAGAATATCGGCAACTGTTCAGCAACGATTTGCTGAAATCTGCCATAAATTGCCTTGCGCTTGCTCTGGTCTAGTTCTTTGACTCCTGCACCGAAAAGACTGTCAATTTCTCTCTCCCAATCAGAAACTACCCATCCTTTAAGTGGGGGTTTTCCTGGTAGCGCACCTTGGTTGAACTGATGAAATGAGCCTTGACTAGTCCAAAATAAAGATAAAAGATTAGGTTCAACATCTGCACCGGGAACACCAAATGCACCGACATAACAATCCCAATCTCGACGAGAGAGTAGCTTTTGCAATATTACGTTAAAACTGAGTATCTGCAAATCTGCTTTGATACCAATTTGACTGAAGTCTTGTTGGATTTGAACTGCGGCATCGATTCTTGATTGATCTTCCGCTTTCACCAAGAGATTGAATTGCACGCGATTTCCATCCTGGTCTAACAGTTCTTTTTGAGAGTTGTATTTAAAGCCAGCCTCGAGCAACATCTGCCTAGCTCTCTGGGGATTATAATCATAAACTTTTAATCCTGCTGCTGGGGACAAATAATAAGGACTTTGAAGAGCAATTGGTGAATGTTGGATTTTGCCTAAACCGCGATAGATATTAGTTTTCATTCGGTTACGGTCAATGGCATAAGCAACTGCTTGCCTAAAAGCTAAGTTATTAAACCATCGAGATTTGATTGGGTCTATAAAAGGCTTACCTTTGGAATTAATAGCTTGGTTGAGATTGAAACCCACGAAGCTAAAACCCGCAGTAGTTCCACCATTATAAATAATAAATTTTCCTCGTTTTTCCTCTTTTTTGAGTAACCCAAATACTGCTGGTGTCACATTCAAAGTATCCAGTTCACCTGAGCGAAATCTGAGTAACTGATTTTCTGTAGAAGCAATAATTTGCCAGACAATACGTTCAATATAAGGCTGAGGATTCTTTTGAATATCTTTGCGCCAATAATAGGGGTTGCGTCGTAAAATTACCCGTTCACCAGGAGTATAGCTTTCTATTTGGTAAGGCCCATTGGAGATAATTTTTTGCGGATCGGTATTGGTTCCCCACATTGAGAGAAACTGAGGATTACCATTAGCATCATTGGAGAATACAGAAGAATGCAAGGCATGAACAGGTAAAATTGCTAGTCTTTCGGCGTATCTTAAAAAAGGGGCAAAAGGTTCTACAAAAATAAACTCAACTCGCAGATCATCTAGTTTCTGCACTGATGGGAAACTTTCTTTATCACCAATGCGTAAAAAATCTCTATATAAAGTGGGAATTTTTTTATTAAGATAAATGTCTCGATAGGTAAAGACTACATCATCTGCTGTGAGAGGTTCACCATCTGACCATTTTAATCCTGTTTTTAAGGTAAAAATAATTCGCTTTTGGTCGGCAGATATTGACCAAGATTCTGCCAGCCCTGGTTCCAACTTAGTAGTCAGAACATTTTCATCGATCAATCCTTTGTAAATCAAAGAGAAAACACTGTATGGAGAGTCATTAATGGCATAGTTAAAAGTAGTTGGGTCACTTAGCGAAACTAAAACTAATTGAGCTACCTGAGATGCTTTGCTTTTCATCTGTGTGGGGTGACAGCTTGTGAGCAAGAAACAACAAGATAGCAGCAAACCAACTACTAAATTCAGAGGTCGAACAACAGCAGAAATCATCTCTAGTTATGTACCTTGCAGCTACTATCTACACAGTACAGTATGGTGATTTACTAGTATTGAGATAATCACAGTAGACCAAAATGTTCTGCGATCGCACTGGTCTGTCATAGCTGGATAACTTGTAGTTTGAATGTACTAAAAAGCACAAATGCGATAAAGTTAGTACAAAACTAGAAAAAGTAGGCTAAAAGTACTATTTTTACGTCATTTTCAACACTTGAGCAAAAATATCAACGTATCCAAAAGGAGTTAATGGCTGGGGCGATCGCTCTCGGCGGTGTTTTCTTCATTGGCACTTTGTGGTACTCGTTAGTGGAGGGCTGGTCATGGGAAGATGCAGCTTACATGACAGTCATCACTCTCGCAACTGTAGGATATGGAGAGACGCATCCACTGGGTAGCCGAGGAAGATTATTTACGATTGCCCTGATTTTGTTGGGTGTAGTGAATATCGGTTACATTGTCAACAGATTTACAGAAGCGATCATTCAAGGCTACTTTCAAGAAGGAATTCGGCTACAGCAACAGAGGCGGCTAATGGAATCCCTAACAGAACACTACATCATTTGTGGATTTAGCCGCACTGGTCGTCAAATTGCCAAGGAATTTCGGGCAGAAGGCGTACCTTTTGTGGTGATTGATGCTGATATGGAATCTGTACAAAGGGCGCAGAGTGAAGGTTACACAGCATATCAAGGTGACGCTACCTTAGATGACACACTTCTGAAAGTTGGTATTGAACGGGCGATGTGTATCGTTGCAGCCCTTCCTTCCGATGCCGAAAATTTATACATCGTTTTATCAGCCAAAACACTGAATACAGGAATTCGGGTGATTGCACGAGCAAGTACAGAAGAAGCTTTGCAGAAGTTACGACGCGGTGGTGCAGATGAAGTGATATCCCCCTATATTACTGGTGGGAAGCGTATGGCTGCTGCGGCTCTCAGACCCCAAGTATTGGACTTTGTAGACGGTATTTTGACAGGTGCAGACCGTCAGTTGTATATGGAAGAATTTTTACTCGACCCGGCTTTTTGTCCCTTCGTGGGTCAAAGTTTGCAAAAGGCGAGATTGCGATCGCAATCTGGGGCATTAGTTCTGGCAATTCGCCGCGCTGATGGGGCTTTAATCGGTGGCCCCACTGGCGATACAATTTTAATGCCAGGCGATCGCCTAATTGGTATGGGTACAGCAGAACAGTTGCGTAGCCTTAATCAAATTCTCGGCCCTATGAATTCCAAGAAACTGCGGCGACCGAAAAATAGCTGATTTTATTTTTAATTAATTACTTTTTTATACCAAATTAAGGTATTGCTTGTATAGTGTAATTGCAGAATTATATAGTATAAGATAATGCAATGAAACTTGCGTTAAGCATCGCCACAATATTTACTTTTACTTTGGGATTTTACACCACACAGACTATTGCTGCTCCTTTGGCAACTCCCACAAGTTTTACAGATTGGTGTGAGCAAAAATCAACTTTACCTCCACAGACAAAACATACTGTTGAGGTTCTTTTAGAAAAAGCCCAAACCCAAAATTGCAAGCAGGCTAACCAAAAGCTGACTAATTTGATTGGTCTCAACCTCGACTTCAATGAAATTAGTGATATCAAACCTTTGTCCACTCTGACAAAATTGACTTTTCTCTCCCTCAATTTCAATAAAATCAGCGATATCAAGCCTTTATCCAATCTGACTAATTTGACTTATCTCTCTCTCGGCTCAAATAAAATCAGTGATATCAAGCCTTTGTCCAATCTAACAAACTTGACTTCTCTCCCTCTTAGCATAAATAAAATCAGCGATATCAAGCCTTTGTCTGCTCTAACAAACTTGACTTTTCTCGGTCTCAACTTCAATAAAATCAGTGATATCAAGCCTTTATCATCTCTGACAAAATTGGCTTTTCTCAACCTCGATTCAAATGAAATCAATGATATCAAGCCTTTATCATCTCTGATTAATTTGACTTATCTCGACCTGGAATCAAATAAAGTCAATAATATCAATATTTTGTCTGTGTTGACAAAATTGAATTTTCTTATTATTAAAAGTAACCCGATCGCACCCAAAATATGTCCTGTAAAACCAGAATCTATTTGTAAATTTGATTAGCTTCAGAATAGAAAACCGTCAGATTGACTCTGAAATAATAATCCAAATATAAAGGAGAGCGATTTAGTTTTGCTCTCTTTTTGGCGAAGGTATTGAAAAACCTGATAATTTAGATAGATTGTGTAGTGTTGTAATGATCGTGTGCGAACCTTGAATTATTTGTCAAGCAATCTAAAGTTTGATGGCAACGATGCGAATTCTCCAATAGTCTGCTGTCCAATTACCTTCTTGATACAGTGTCGGCAAAAGATACTCTTCCACCGTGCGAATTATTTGTATTTTTTGGTCAGCAGACAGCCCTGCTAGAAAAGCATCGGCAAACATCTCAAGCCAGTTCGCCATCCCCGCTTCGCCTTCTGTTAGGGGAGTAGGACGAGCAAACAAGGTGGCATAAGTAACATCAAAGCCTTGTTGTTCTAGTAGGGTAGCGTACTCACCAATACTAGGAAAATACCAAGGATTCAGTGCTTGCGGGGAGATAGCGATCGCCTCTAAAGCACTGTACAAAGCTGTGACGATCGCTTGAACATTTCCCTTACCACCAAATTCTGCGACAAAACGCCCCCCAGGTTTTAACGCTTGATGTATGGAAGCGATCGCCGCATCTGCTTCTTTAATCCAATGTAAAACAGCGTTGGAAAATACAGCATCTAATGGTTTCAATACTTGAAAATCTCTAGCATCAGCAACATCAAAGCGTAGATGGGGATAGTTTTGTCTTGCTGTCTCAATCATCGAGGATGCGCGATCGATTCCAGTCACTTCAGCCCCAGCTTGAGCAATTTTTTCTGTTAGTTGCCCAGTCCCACAACCAAGATCCAAAATTGATTCTCCCGGCTTAGGGTTGAGTACTTTCAGCAAGTTATCGCCATATTGCCAGACAAAGGCGTGTTTATCCTCATACAGGTCTGTATTCCAATTATTGTCGAGTAATGGAAGATTAGTCATAAACTATGAAATTACATTGCAGAGTATTGGTTTGCTAGTCGTCAACCAAGTTCGATAGGTTGATGACTGCATAATCATCACAATAAAAAATATTATTAATTATGTCCAATATATATTTTGACCTTAACTAATATTTAAAAGATATAAGTTCAGCTAACAGATGGAACTACGACACCTGCGCTACTTTGTCACCTTGGCAGAAGAACTGCACTTTGGACGGGCAGCAGAAAAATTGCACATTGCCCAACCTCCTTTAAGTCAACAAATTCGCCAGCTAGAGAAGGAATTGGGCTTTGAACTGTTTCATCGCACAAAACGAAGCGTGAATTTAACAGAAGCGGGAGTGGTTTTTCTAGATGAAGTCCAACAAATTCTCAGGCAATTGCAGCAGGCAATCCAAGTCGGGCAACAAACTAGTCGCGGTGAACTCGGAGAATTAGCGATCGGCTTTGTCAGTTCTGCCGCGTATAATATTTTGCCAACTATTTTGCGAACCTTTCGGAATTGTGCCCCTGGTGTGAGTCTAGAGTTGCATGAACTGACTACAGATCAACAGTTAGAGTGGTTACGCACAGGTCGGATAGATGTAGGGTTTGTTCGTCCACCTGTGGAGGAAAATACATTCAGCTGGGAAATAATTTTTCAAGAGTCGCTGATAGTAGCATTACCTGAATCACATTTACTAGCAAATCAATCTTATGTGTGTTTGCGATCGCTTGCTAATGAACCCTTTATTTTATTTCCCAGAATATTAGCGCCTGGACTCTACGACTTAATTATTAGTCTCTGCCAGCAAGCAGGTTTTAGTCCCTCTGTAAGTCAACAAGCTATTCAGATGCAAACAATTGTTAGCCTAGTGGCAGCCGAAATAGGTGTTGCAATTGTGCCGGCATCTTTACAAAATTTGCAACGAACTGGGGTAGTTTATAAAAATATCGAACCAGTCAGCCCAAAAGTTGCCATTGCAATGATTTGGTGCAGCAGCGAAACATCCCCAACGATACAGAGATTTCTGGAGATTGTAAAACACATAGTTTGATTTATTTCTGGCGATTTATTTACCAATCAGTATCCATTGCAAAAATCTGCAAATGGCTGTTAAATCCTCTGATTGCGGCTGTTCTCCCTCAGTAGCGGAAGATAGCCATTTTTGCATACGGATACAAGGTATATAAATTCCAGTACTTGAAATTATGTAAGTTTCGCCAAACTCTTGATAACCAGATGCTTCATAAAAAGGTTTAGCAGTGATTGATGCACAAACAGCTAATGTATTGATGTTTTCGGACAAAGCTTTGCGTTCCATTGCTTTTAGTAACTCTGTGCCAATTCCTTGTCGCACATATTGAGGATGGACATAAATTGCACTCACCCAATATTTGGAGTACGCAGAGAAACCAACAATTTTTTCTCCAATTTCAGCAACAAAAACTATATCTTTGGTATCTTTGCCTTCTAAGTCATTTAACTGTTTATCGTTCAATAAGCCTTGAATCTGTTCAGGATTATAATCTTGGGAACAAAGTCTCTGTATAGCATCTCTTTGGATATCAAAAATCTGATTTCTATCTTGCGGTTCGACTAGGCGAATTTTCACGTGATTAGGCTGGGTTCTATTCATCAGTAGGTTTTAACACATCTTTTGATACATTATGCCTATCTCAACTACTACAAAATATTGGCTTTGCTTTCTATCAAGCTTTTATACACCAATCATTCCAGCCAGATGAACGGAATAGCCTAGACTTAGAAGTAAGTCTTTTTTAGCACGCCATAATCTCTAAATACCGCAATATCTATTTATTATTTCCTCATTTCCAATATATATAAAGGAATGAGGTAGAAATAACCAACGCCCAATGACCAATGACCAATGATTAATAACTAATAATCAATTTCTCTCCACCCATGCATAGCTGCTATACCTTTAGTAACCCATTCGATCACAATTGGGGGAGCTTCTGATATCAAAATGCTAGGATAAACTGCTGTACCCCATTCGGGATGCACTAGTACACGGCATTGATTTTTAATTACTGGATAGTTGAGTAAAGCTTTGACAACTGCTGTGTCATCATGGGGAATTGCTCCAGGATGAGATAGTAAAGGGTAGCCTGTACGAGGGTCGATCAGGTCAGTTAAATAGCCGCGATCGCGCAGATTAAATGCTAAATCGCAGCCAAATCGCATAAACTTTTCTCGTAAGCGTTCTTTCTCTGACTCTACTTCTGCCGTCTTTTTGACTAATTGATAACGCGATTGCTGCAAGACAATCACTACTCGTAAAAACGGTTGCCGTTTCCAATCCGGTAATATCCGTTCGCAGTTGGCACAGATATATTGACTGGGAGCATGAATTGAAATTTGAACCGCTTGTCCTGTTTCGCCAACTAAATTAATGGGACAGGCTTGCTCCGAAGTGTAAACTTTGGGATAGTTCACTAAATTGATTCGGCTTATACAAGTTTTTTAATTTAATCTACGCTATAGATAATAGCTCTTAAAAGTTCAGAAAAATCATCTTTTTCCTCTCTCATGTTACTTTTTTTAGAAGCATAAGATAATAATTTGAGAATTTTAATCCGAATTTTATCCTTTATTAACCTGTTGTCATGGAATTTGTTGCGATCGCTGTAGGCATTAGCATAAGTGTAGACAAGCGATCCCTATGGCGGCTACGCCTATGCTCATGAAATCCGTTCGATTAAAATCCCAAAAAATGAACTCTATCTCACCTAATTAATTGAGTTTTAAAGAATTCACCGGCACTTCATCCCAAGAATCAACTGTCCGCAATTGCGCTACCCAACCCTCTGCCTTTTGTTTCTCGGTCAAATTATTCTGAAAGGAATCATGACACTCTTTAGCTTGAGATTCATTACAAGTAGCAATACAGGCATGAATCATCCCAGACGGATCAATTTGCTCATTTACCCAAATAGTCATAGAATATTCCCTCGAAAGTGTAGCGAAAAAGCTATTTGTTATTTTAGAACACTATTAGAGTCAAAAATTACAGAGCAAAATCGGTAACAAGTATTAAATTAATCTCAATTACCGATTGCCAATTTCCTATTATCTAGTTTCACTTCATCGGGTAGGCGCATAGGATTTATCGCCTCTCTCGTAGCGACGGCGGTAGAGTAATTCTAACTGTCCACCATATTCTTGAATCCAAGCTATCTGGCGCTGATAGAGTCCCCGGAAAGTATTAGCAAATAATAGTGTAAAGATTGCTACTACTAATCCTGATGCTGTGGATACTAAAGCTTCACTAATCCCAGATGTGACACCTGTTGTTTTAGTACCTCCCACATCTCCAATATTTAGAGAGGCAAAGGAGTTAATTAATCCTAAGACAGTGCCGAGAAGTCCCAATAATGGCGCAAGACCAATAATTGTCTCAAAAATATTTTGCGATCGCTTAAGTAAGGGAATTTCGGCTTGTGCTTCACTTTCTAATGCCAAACGAAATTCCTCTGGTGTCGGCTCTTCTAATTCTAAAGCTGCTAAAAAAATTCGAGCAATGGGTAAATCAGCATTTTTCTGCAACTTATCTAAAGCACTAACTACATTATCAAGGCGATAAAGCTGTAGCACCTCTCGCACTACCTTGTTTTGCCGATTATTTATTCTTACCCAAAAGATGATCCGCTCAATAATTAGCGCCACGCCTAACAAGGAAAACGCCAGCAGAGGCCACATTACTATGCCACCCGCCGTAAACAGATTACTAATTTCCATCTACTTTTTTTTAACTCCTCAACAACGCTAGATTAGCAGATTGTTGTTTTAGGGAATTGGGAATTGGGCATTGGGCATTGGTTTGGGTTATTAATTCATCTCCCTTACTCAACATTCAGAACTCTTTCGGCTATCCTTAGTTTGGCCGATCGCGATCGCGGATTCTGACTAATTTCCTGTTCTTTAGCAATAATTGGTTTTTTTGTCAAGACTTTTAATAAAGGTGAATTTCTTAAACCATGCTTCACCGGGCGATCTTCCAGGCTGTGGAAACTGATAATTGCAATTCTGCCGCCAGGGACAAGGGCATTTGGGGCTTTATCCAAAAAGGTTTCCAGGGATTTTAACTCATCGTTGACGACAATTCGCAGAGCTTGAAAAACCCGGGTAGCGGGGTGAATTCTCCCATAACGGTATTTCGGGGGAACTGAAGAAGCGATCGCATCAGCCAATTCTGTAGTCGTGTGCAACGGTCGCCGTTCTACAATACGTTTGGCAATGCGCCGCGATAATCTCTCTTCACCGTACTTAAAGAAAATATCTGCTAATTCTGCTTCATCCCAATTATTAATCACATCAGCAGCAGTTAGCGATCGCCCCCGATCCATTCGCATATCTAAATTTGCAGCTTGGCGAAAGCTGAAACCCCTTTCTGCTTGGTCTAAATGGTAAGAACTTACCCCCAAATCGGCTAAGATACCATCGAAATTGTTAGGGGGAAACTCGTAGTCAGCAAAATTGCTATAAATAAATTGTATGCGATCGCCAAACTCTGATAATTCTTTCCTCGCTGCTACTAAAGCATCCTCATCTTGGTCAATGGCCGTTACCCGCACATCGGCCGCAGCTTCTAAGATTAGGCGACTATGACCACCACCGCCTACCGTCGTATCAAGATAATGACCTCCTGGAGATACCGCTAGACCTGCAATCACTTCTTGCGGTAACACTGGCAGATGGGAAAATATCGGTTCTTCAATAGCTAGCTGACGATTCATGAGACTTAGGGCAAAAAACCACAGATGAACTTTAATTATCTATTCTTTTGTTTGTGTCTTAGTGGTTTCTAGCTAAAAAATAGTTTTTAAACCACTAAGACACAAAAGAAAATATCATAAACTCAACACTCAACGTCAGCTTTAAATGTTGAGCTTTAAGCATCTGTAGTGCTATTTTTTACCTTTTTTGTGGTAGATCATCGAATTTGGTATTTGTTTTAGTTTTTTCTCCATATTTAGATGGTCATTTAAAATAAAAATGAATACATTACCGAGAAATTCATTTTCCTGTAACAAGCTGTTCACAAGTTTAGAATGATCGGGTTTCTCAATACCTTCTAAAAATGTAAATTCTCGCTTCAAAGCTAAAACATAAAGCGGTTTTTCAGGAAAATATTGCAATGTTTTTTTAACTAAGTAAGCAGTTATTATATATGGGCGATCAGAAAACTGTTGACGAAGCTTATTTACTTCTATGTTTGAGACATTATGAGATTCAAATTTATCCTTTTCTCTTACACTGGAACGTTCTTGCTGTGCTTTCAAAATTAATTCATGAAAATTTATAGCACGTTCTTGATAAGATTTTGCTTCATTGATTTTTCCTTGTTGTTTAAGAAAAGAGCAAATTATCTGACAACCTTCTATGACTATAGTTGAATCTTGCTCTATTGCTCTTTCAATGTATTCTATTCCGATTTTATCTTGTTTATTTAGTAATATTTGATCTAGTAAATAATTAGCTGAGGCGTGGCGAACATCACGATGAATAATTTCTTGTAATAGTGGTATAACCGCTTCTTCACCCTCAAACTCAAATATCAAAAATGCCCGTTGAGTAGCTTCATCTAAAGTTAGCTGTTGTGTTTTTGCTTTTTGATTTAAATCTTTTAAAGTAGCTATTGATTGTTGAAAATCAGTATATTTTTGTCGCCAAGGTGTTGCTATTTCTTCTCGCCAAGCTTGACTAAAATGTGCGAGAATTTTTTCTAACCTATTTCCCAATAATTTTTGAGCAGCACTGATTTCAATTGGTGCAAATATAGCTAATTCCTGCTGAGGATTGAAGATGTATCCCAAGGCTTTTAGTCTATCTGTCAGGCAAGGATGAGTATCAGAATTATTAGTTTTTTTTGTTAAAGCTTCCATTAAATAACTACTTGTTATTTCCTGATGAAGTCTCTGACTTAAAGCCTGTTGCATAGCCATATAAGTCATTTTTGGTGGTTCGATTTCTGTTTCAACTTGTTTATAGATGCTAGACCAAAAATATCTTTCTATAAATCTAGCTTTGACTTCCACATTTATCAATGTTTCAGCAGCATTTTGTTCTCCAGCTAGCTCAACTGCACATCTATCTGCTTCATATTCATCCATCCGTGCCAACACAAAAGAATAGGCATTAAAAAACGGGCTGTACCATGTCAAAAACCAATCAAAGATTAACGATGATACTTCATTTCCACCTTGTCCTAGTCCTTTAATAATGCGATACCAAGTTTGACGTTGGCGATAAATCCAGCCACTAAAACGACTATGATTTCCTGACAAATGTCCTAGCTCATGGGCTAAGACGGCACGAAATTGTTCAGGTGGCAGTGCTAGCATTAGCGGTAGACCCACAATTAAGTAATTTTGCTGCCAGCCCAGCAAACCTAAGCGTGGTATTTGGACAACTGCTGCATTAAAATCGTTGGTCAGTAGAATCTGGTGAAACTGTGGAGCTTTTAGCTTCGATGAGATTTCGTTAATTAAACAGTAGAGATTGGGTACATCTTTGGATTCTAATGGTAAACCTGTTGGTGGGGGAAAAGAAACCCAAAGCGATCGCACTAACACCAATGCGAACACCAGTAAAAACACAATACCTTTCAAAGATGAAGCATTAACTGACTGAGCGTTCAGCATCAAAAAGACAATACCTACCAGCAGACCCAATGTTAAAGCTAGAACCAAAAATATATATGCGTAGCCCAAAGTAGCTAAAAAAGCAACGTGCAATTTATAAAGATGCGGTTGTTTGTTAGCAAAAACTTCTAACTTTTGAATTAGCCGATCAAAACGCTCTTGATTGAAAGCCATAAATATGTATCAGCCTCATAAAACTGTAATATAGCTGACACAATATCTCTATAGCTTACGTAGAAACTCAGAAATCAATAGTTATCATTGAAAAAACGCATCTTCTTTCACCCCGTTCTCCCAGCACCATGAGATAAAAAAATTCGATGCCTTAATTAAGTGCATATCGAGCTTCCATATAATAGTTGAAGAAGTGCAACAAAATTAAACATCAAATCAAATCTCTCTTCCCACAACCCGTACTTTGGCTTGACAAACAAGATAAATTGGGTCTAGTTGGCATCTGCGCGGTTGAATTCAATATTTTCACGAACGGAGAACACGAAATCTATGACCAGACTAGAAACCCGCACTGAACCAATGGTGCTAAACATGGGGCCACACCACCCCTCGATGCACGGGGTTCTGCGGCTAATCATGACTCTGGATGGCGAGGATGTTGTTGACTGTGAACCGGTCATCGGCTATTTGCACCGAGGAATGGAAAAAATTGCTGAGAACCGCACTAATGTAATGTACGTCCCTTACGTTAGTCGGTGGGACTACGCTGCGGGAATGTTCAACGAAGCTGTCACTGTTAACGCTCCAGAAAAGCTGGCAGGTGTCGCTGTCCCCAAACGCGCTAGCTACATTCGCGTCATCATGCTGGAGTTGAACCGCATTGCTAACCACTTGCTATGGTTTGGCCCCTTTTTAGCTGACGTAGGCGCACAAACTCCCTTCTTCTACCAGTTCCGGGAACGGGAGATGATTTATGATTTGTGGGAAGCTGCCACAGGATATCGGATGGTGAATAACAACTACTTCCGCGTTGGTGGGGTAGCAGCCGATTTACCTTACGGTTGGGTAGATAAGTGTCTGGAATTTTGCGAGTACTTATTGCCTAAAATTGATGAGTACGAACGCTTAGTAACAGATAACCCCATCTTCCGGCGACGTGTTGAGGGTATTGGGACTATCACCCGTGAAGAAGCAATTAACTGGGGACTTTCTGGCCCAATGTTACGCGCTTCTGGCGTGCAATGGGATTTGCGGAAAGTTGACCATTACGAATGCTACGACGATTTCGACTGGGATGTACAGTGGGAAACCGCCGGTGATTGCTTTGCCCGTTACGTAGTGCGGATGCGGGAAATGCGCGAATCTGTGAAGATTATTCGCCAAGCAGTTAAAGGACTTCCTGGCGGCCCTTACGAAAATCTGGAAGCAAAACGTTTAGCCGCAGGTAAAAAATCTGAGTGGGACGCATTTGATTACCAATTCATCGGTAAAAAAGTTTCCCCCACCTTTAAGATACCCAAGGGTGAAATCTATGCCCGTGTAGAAAGTGGCAAAGGTGAATTGGGAATTTATTTGGTTGGCGATGATAATGTCTTCCCTGCACGTTGGAAGATTCGCGCCGCAGATTTCAACAATCTCCAAATTGTTCCACATTTACTACGCGGGATGAAGGTTGCAGATATTGTGGTCATCCTCGGTAGTGTTGACGTAATTATGGGTTCTGTAGATAGATAGAGTAAATAGCTATCTAAGTACTTTTTAGAGCAGTTGTATTATGCAACTGCTCTATTTCTTATAATTTTTGAAGACGCGATAAATTAACTTGAGTTTGAACTAATTGGCATTTAGCAGCAATGAATAGAAAGCAAGAAAAAGTTACCCAACTTCTTTTAGAGGCTGAGTTAAGTTGAATCGTTGAAAAAGAAGCAGAAACTAAGCAGCAGTTAGATCAGCGTTCTTAAGTGATTTTTCGGTTTTAGGTTTTTTAGATGCGTGTTTTTTGACAGTGGGATAACGCTTACGCGAAGGTGGCTGATGCCCTTGGGCACGCCCAGGTGATTTACCGCGAGTTTTAGGGGGTTGAGCAGGAGTGCCAATGGCGGCTAAAATTAGCGGAAAGGCTTGTGCCACAAGTCCTGGAGACAGGATATCCTGATTCGATTGCCAAGGCAATGGGGAGTCGATGCAGGCCACTCTGGCTAGCCAGAGTTGCCAAGTTAACAGGGGCTTTACTGTCACTCCATCGCTCTGCTGCCTGAGTAGAACTAGGTTGAGGTAGTGTCCAATATAACCTCTGCTTGGCAAATCGATACCAATGCTCTAGGGCAAAACGGCGTAGATATTTGTGCCAAATATCCTCTAATGCAGGCATTGTCTGACCCAACCAAGCTAGCCATAAGGTTTGGAATTTACGATTACGTCCTACTGGTTTGATCACCTCGACGCGAATGATTTCCATTGCTCGGTTTGGGGATTGAAGGAAATGAAACCCACTCCAACGCATTACTTTCACTCGACCAACTTTCGGGTCTTCAACTTCTAAAGTTTCAGTTGCCTCTGTCCAAGTTTCAGGGTCATTTAGCTTAAACTTATGACCATGCTTACATGGTGCGCCTCGTCCTTTGTAAGCACTGGGTGTACCCCATACGCATCGGTTAGAAGCTAAACGCAGCAACAGGTCTGCGTCAATCTTCTCCGTTGCTTGGACAAATTTGGCGTTGCCATAGCCTCGGTCATAAGCGGCAAGTGGTCTTTTGCCTAACTCACGAGTGATTTGTTTTAGTTGGAATGCGGCTTTACTTGCTGGCGTTTCAAAACTGGTAATTCGTTTATGTCTCAATGGTAATGCCCAACTCCCATCCGCCTCTGGTATCCACGAAGACAGTACTGTAACGAAAGTCCGATGCCTATGCTTCCCCTGGAGTCCCCATGAAAAGTTCTTTCTTTTAGTGTCTTCGCTTCTGGTCTTGCCCAAAAGCTATGATCTCCTGCCAGAAATGGCTGTTCATGCGTCTCTACCTCCTGTACCAGCAGCTTCATCAGTTTCCTTTTCGGTGGACGGCTATCGTGCAGTGCTGCATAAATGCTCGACCATTGCCGTCGAAATACTGGGCTTTGTGACAAGCTTACAAACGATGGGATACTCGGACTTGTTAATACTGAATCCATCAATTCAAATACTGCATCTTTGGCTTTTCCCAAACAATCGTAGATACCTTGGCGGAATTTTTCTAGTTGTGTCAGGATCATCACGTCAATGATTTATTGATTACTTTCATTGACTTTACGGCAGTCAGTGTTACTGCTGACTGCTTTTCTCTCGCTTTTTAGTCCAAACTCCAGTTCCAACCTCAACTAATCTTATTTCGGTTTTTCGACACAATATTCTTGAATATATTACAGTTGAAAGTTCTCAGTTTCCTCTAGAAAAGACTTTTTTGGCGACTTCCGATATAATCGAATCTATTTTTGGTAAATACAAACATTTTTCTTCTAGATGTCCTTTCAAACAGATAGGTCAGATGATTCTAAATATTTCTTTATGTACTATGAATTTCACTAGTCTGATGGTTAAGGAGGCATTAGAAAATGTTCGCTATCTGTAACCGTTCACACGATAAGAAACGCTACAGTCAAAAATGGGTTACTGAGGTGGTAGATTAAGAGGCATGGATGAAAACTGCCTCGCCTACGGA
>NZ_JBALEQ010000045.1:0-25009 GCF_036917775.1 Nostoc sp. | reverse complement strand
TCCATTAGTTTTATCTTCTTACTAGCTGTTCCTAACCTTATTAGGGGGTAAGACCCCCTATTCGCCAACAGCATCCTTAAAGAAGTCGGGGATCTAAACTCAGATTATTTCAATATTAATATAATGTAAAAAATCAACAAAAAACTACTGATGCTTGTAATGAAAGTAATTTGGAGTTATTGCTTGCTGGTTTCATTCCTGCTATGGAGTGGTGAAGCTCTTGCAGGAGAGTTGTCTGAACGGTTAGCAAATTTTCCCCAGTGGGAAAAATTAACTTCAGTGCAACCGGCTTCGGGAGATTTAGTTTACCCTGAATGGATGGCTGGTACTTGGCAAGTTACAAGTACTTTGGTAGATTTAGCCGCACCTTTAGCACCAGATATCGTAACTCCAGGGTTTGAAGGTAATCGCCGACAATTAAATCAGCCTGTGAGTTTTGTAGTAAGATTTGTGAAAGAACAACCAGATGTTTCTAGGTTAAAAATATTTCCTCAGATAGATAACAAATCCCCAATTTTAGTGGCAGATAGATCGTTTAATAGTTTGAATTTGGCACGGGCTTATTTAGGGGATGAAGCAGTGTTATCAGTCAAAGTAGATCCAGATTCACCTAATCGTCAAATTACATTTTTGCGTAGCAGTCGCCAATTAGTTTCCATTGTGACTGCACGAGCTACAGAAACTATTCCTGATGGCAAGTTCATCACCACAGAAGTGTTTCAACAATTATTCAAAGGTGGTTCACGCCCCTATTTAAACTCTGTAGAATCTACCACTGCTTATCATAAACTTCCAACAGCTAATCCAGCGATTGAGGCAGATCAAGTTACCGCTGTTTATCTTTCACCCCAAGATCCAGATTACTTTAAAGCTGATTCTCAACCAGTTGCTCTCTATCGCTATCGCCTAGAATTTATCCCAGCACAAATGCCTAGTACTCAAAAAGAATGATTTAAACCAAATAGACCTTGACTTATTTGTATTACGTTTGTAGTATATAAATTCCAAGCTCACGATCGCGCTCTTGGACGGTGTGCATCATGGCCAAATTTCAAGATATTGTCAATTACTTTCGCTCTTACTGGAAGCCGAGTGTTTTCAGTATTACAGCATCTAGCGTTTACGAAATCATTGATTTGGTTGTTCCTTATGCGATCGGGCAGATATTAAACGTTTTGTCTGCTCAACCTTTGGATAAACCACTTCAAAGTGCGATCGCAACTTTTTCGGACATTACAAATTATCCAGCGAATAAAACTCTATCTTTGGGCGTATTACTGGGGTTAATTTTCGTTGTCACAGTAGTGAAAGCGCCAACACAACCGTGGTTAAGCAATTGGTTTCATTGGGATATAGCTTTTAGGGCACGTCGAGAAAAAACCGGAACAGCGATCGCTAAAGTTCTGACTCTCCCACTAGAATTTTATGATGAAAATAACCCTGGACGTATTGCCGGAAGAGTAGCTAGAGGTATTTCTAACCACACTTGGGTGTATCCAGAAATTGCCGGACAGTTGATTCCTAAACTAGCTCGTGTAGTGGGTATTTTTGTGTTTATCTTGTTTATTGAGTGGCGGATTGCAATTTTATACCTAATTTCCTTTGTAATTATTCTCAGTTTCAGCTTGAAGAATTTGCAGCAGTTGGTTGGGTATGAAAGTCGCCTGGATAAATATGGAGAGGACACCGAAAGCCGCACTTCCGAATTAATCACCAATATCAAAACGGTGAAAGCATTTGCGACAGAATCTAGAGAACTGAAACGCCAAAAGCAACGTTTGGATCGTGAACTAACAGTGCTTGATTATCGCATTCACAAAGGTTATACGATACTGGGTACTTGGCAAAGAACTGTAATTCAGTTTTGTGTGTTTACAATTCTGGGTTTGACTTTAGCAGCAACAGTAAATGGCAGAATTTCTCTCGGTCACTTTGTCATGACCTTAACTCTTTCTAGCATGGCTTATGCCGAATTAGAACCTATTAGTAGCTTGGCAGAAGTTTTTGCCCGTCGTTATTCTTCTATGCTGCGGTTTCACGAATTTCTGCAAGAGCCAACTGCATCTGATTCAGCTACTCTTTTAGACGAGAGTAACCAGACAGAATCACCTTATAAATTTACTGGAAAAGTTGAGTTATCGCACCTCAGTTTTGGATATGATGCCAAGCGTCAAGTTTTGCAAGATATCAACTTGTTGATTGAACCATACCAAACAGTGGCATTAGTGGGGCGCTCCGGTTCTGGTAAGTCTACTTTAGTGAAATTGCTGTTGCGATATTTCGAACCTCAATCAGGTCAAATTTTGATTGATGGTCTAGATATTCGCACTTTGGATGTGGGTAAGTATAGACGGAGATTAGCGATCGTTCACCAAGAAGTAGACGTTTTCAACGGTACCATATTGGATAATCTTACCTACGGCAGACCAAATGCTAGTTTTGAGCAAGTTCAGGAAGCTTGTAGAATTGCCAGAGTAGATGAAGTCGTGCAGCACTTACCCAAGGGTTATTACACCGTTGTAGGGGAAAGAGGTGTCAGATTATCTGGAGGACAAAGACAACGGTTGGGAATTGCGAGGGCGTTGCTAGTGGAACCAGATGTGCTGATTTTTGACGAAGCCACCTCTAGCTTAGATTATGAATCTGAGCGTTCGATTCAGCTAGCGATGCGATCGATTCAGGGTACTTGCACCACAATTGTGATTGCTCACCGTTTAAGTACAGTGCGAGAAGCAGATAAAATTGTAGTTTTGGAGCAAGGAAAGATTGTAGAAGTGGGTAGCCACGATGAACTCTTGCATCAAGAAGGCATTTACCGCCGCTTGCACTCCCTGCAAGAAACAGGAGAACTCCTAAATTAGGGGATAATGCCACATTTTGGATTTGAGATTGACTCCATCAATTAATCCACTTGATTAGATCGACTTTATTAACAGTAAGGTCGATTTTTTTCCAAATTTAACTAATTCGTAGCGAGTTAAATTTGGCAAGACTCTGTGCCCCTACCCTGCGCGAAGGCGTACCACTTCGTGGAAGCAAGCTACGCGTAGCGTTTCGTAGAGAAGTGCTTATGCACTTAAGTAGGTTGGCGCAATTAAAGCTAACTGGCTAAGGTTGTCATTTGTCCTTTGTTATTGGTCATTAGTAAAGATTTTAAGCCTATTTACGTTTCGTAATATACTTGGGGTTTTTCGCGCCAACTTACTTAGCTTTGTTACCTAGTGCATTTAAAAACGCTACGATTTTACACAAAATAGTACTAAAATTTACTCTTATCTGCTTCTTTCTGCGCCGCTTCACTATATTTCTTATATAGTTGAGTCCGAATTTTAGCTTCCTGATAACGACTGTGGTTTTGCGGTACTGTACTCATTAAATCTGAAGCTCGTTGCCACTTAGCAGCGATCTCTAGCCATTGAGTTGAGGTTGTAGCTGTTTTACCAGATGTAGAAGCTTGATTTGCAATTCGCACAGATATTGCAAATGGGTCATCAGATGACTCATCAAAGCTATTATTAGGAACACGAGATAGTGTTTGGGCTTTCTTCTGGTTAGTACTTTCTGTAGTTAAAGATTTGGAAGTTTGTGGTTGCATTAGGTTTTTCAGTTTATCACCTAACTGGGCATAAACAATCCAACTAAGCAATAACAGTGAGCATAAACCAGCTGCTGCTAATACCTTGGTTTTAGGTTTATTACTGTGTTTTTCTTTGTTAATAAGTACCAAAGGACGAGAAACTTGAGTTTTAGGAAAATTTGGTTTTCCTAGGTCAGCTTGAGCTTCTGTAAAATCTTTAATTAGTTGCTTTACAATATTAGGCTGAATTAAGGCGATTTCCTGTGACCAGAGCAATTGGTTGTCGCGATCGCTATCTATCTCTTTTAACCATAGTAATTGTTGTTCTCGAACAATCCGACTATTGATATTGACTCGGCGAATGTGACGCGGAGCAATAGACTCAAGAATTTGCTGGATTTGTTCTACGAGGGGAGATTGCTCAAGTTGCTCTATCCTAGCTGCCTCGCACAGAAGTTGTAAAACACCATCAGAAAAAATGGCTCTAGTTCTGACACCAGATTTGGCTAGCTTTTCATTTAATAACTGAATAATCGCAGCAACGCTCCCTTGGTGAGCTTGCCAACCGATATCGTTTATTCGGTCTACCATCTGAGGTTTAGTGATAACTCTTCCACCCTGACTGATTAACGTATTCATTAATTTAGGGACTCTTTTCTACTGACCTTGATCTTGTCTTCGATTTTACGAGTAAAAAGATGAGTTGCCAAATAAAATCATAAAAGTCGAGCCTCCCTTCTCGGTTCGGTAAAGATGCTCGATCGCGCTCAGTTAATTTAACACTCCCACGCTTAAAAAGCGTAAGATTCTTGAACTGAAACTACCCTTTCAGGTTAACGCCGATGCTGGCGGACGAGCTAACTGTTTGACATACTACATTATGATGTCTTTTGGCGATCGCATGAACTTAAGTTAAGTTAGCTAAATACTATCAGGATCAACACCAAGCGATCGCAAATGTTCCTTCAACCTTTCTACCTGAGACTGTGCTTGTTCCCTCGCTAATCTTTCTTGTTTGAGCGCTTCTACCAACTCCTCTGGAATCAGCAACTTTTCCCCAGTGTCTTCTCGATAAAAACCAATCAGTTGTCCCTCTATTTGCAAACGCAGCTGCAAAGGTTCACATCGACTATCTGTAATTGGTTCATACACCTCGCCTCGCAGTCGATACCCTTGCAGTTGCTCCTTAATCCATTCTCCCTTGGGGTCAAATAACCAGTATTCCAGTACCCCTAACTGCTCATACAACGTCTTTTTAAAGCCTGTATCCTGGTTTTTAGTGCCCTCCGAGGTCATTTCAAAAATTACTACAGGCACTTGTCCCTCTTCCCATATCTTGTAATTATCCCGACCTTCAGGAGCAACATTAAAAATCACCATTACATCTGGAGCTACCCGCAACCTCGGAAAACCCTGAGCATAGTAGAGAAACTGGTTGCTCAAAACCGTTGCTTGCCGACCCAGCAAATATTGCCTCAATACTTCTAAAGTTGCCAGTAAAGCACATAAATGAACATAACTTTCTGCCAAAGGTTCACCATCCGAGCTTGGGTAAAAAACTTCTGTTGATTGAGAACTGGGTAAAAGGCTAGTCATAATTGGCCACCTGATTGAGAATATGGGTGGATGACTATATTATCTCAGAGACTTTCGCTGATATTTCTGGAACTGTCATTCTGTGAGATATCCTTCACAAAGCAAACAAAATAGCTGTATCAGGATAAATTTGTCAGTCATTCTCGCTTTTTTTGCCTTTTTATCAGAATGGTAAGACTATTTAGTACAGCGATCGCTACATTAGAAGATATATATAAATAAAAATCATTGTTGATTTTTATTCGTTCGCAGTTCACACAAAACCATGAGTGCAAGTACCATTATTTCCGACAATCCCCTACTTCAAGGCGTTGGCTTACCTCCCTTTGCAGAGATTAAACCAGAACGAGTAGTACCAGCCTTCAATCAGCTGTTGACAGAACTTGACCAGCAGCTTGCCACCTTAGAAGCTAGTGTACAGCCTACTTGGAGTGGTTTAGTAGAACCTTTAGAAAAGCTGACAGAACGGCTTACCTGGAGTTGGGGGGTGGTGAATCATTTAATGGGTGTTAAAAATAGCCCGGAACTGCGCGAAGCTCATGAAATCGTACAGCCACTAGTCGTACAATTTATCAACAAGCTCGGTCAAAGTCAACCTATCTATAATGCTTTTAAAGCACTCCGTAGCAGTGACAATTGGGCAACTTTAAAATTAGCCCAACAGCGCATTGTAGAAGCCGCCATTCGAGATGCAGAACTTTCTGGTGTTGGCTTAGAAGGAGAGGTCAGA
Source organism: Nostoc sp. (assembly GCF_036917775.1). Lineage (GTDB taxonomy): Bacteria > Cyanobacteriota > Cyanobacteriia > Cyanobacteriales > Nostocaceae > Nostoc. The sequence goes on along the minus strand of NZ_JBALEQ010000045.1, from coordinate 19,106 downwards.
GAGCGTTTCAACGCCATACAGATGGAGTTAGCAGAACTTTCTACCAAATTTTCTAACCATGTACTTGATGCCACAAAAGCCTTCAGCTTAACCTTAACAACACAGGTGGAAATTGAAGGTTTACCACCAAGCTTAGTGAGTTTAGCAGCCCAAGCTGCTCGTGCAGCAGGCGAAAGCAATGCTACACCAGAAAATGGCCCCTGGCGGATTACTTTAGACTTCCCCAGCTATGGCCCTTTTATGCAGCACAGCACGCGGCGAGATTTGCGTGAAAAACTTTATAAAGCTCATATCACCCGCGCTTCTGCTGGCGATTTGGATAACAACCCGTTAATTGAGCGCATTTTGAAGTTGCGCCAAGAACTCGCAGATATATTAGGCTTTAAAAGTTTTGCCCAATTGAGTCTGGCTAGTAAAATGGCTCCTAATGTTGAGGCAGTCAACGGTCTCTTAGAAGAACTACGCCACGCTAGTTATGATGCTGCTGTCAAAGACTTGGTAGAACTCAAAGCTTTTGCCGCAGCACAGGGAGCAGCAGAAGCTGATGATTTAAAACACTGGGATATCAGCTTTTGGGCAGAACGCCAACGAGAAGCAAAATTTGCCTTTACTGCTGAAGAATTGCGTCCCTACTTTCCACTTCCGCAAGTTTTAGACGGTTTATTTGGACTAGTCAAGCGGCTGTTTGGTGTTACTGTCACTTCTGCTGATGGTCAAGCCCCAGTCTGGCATGAGGATGTGCGTTATTTCCAAATTGCTGACGAAACTGGTTCTCCCATAGCCTACTTCTACTTAGATCCTTACAGCCGTCCAGCCGAAAAACGCGGTGGTGCTTGGATGGATGTGTGCATCAATCGGGCCAAAATCACTGAAAATGGTGTCACTGCCATCCGCTTACCAGTAGCTTATTTAGTGTGTAATCAAAGTCCTCCCGTAGATGGTAAACCTAGTTTGATGACCTTCTATGAAGTAGAGACTTTGTTCCACGAGTTTGGTCATGGATTGCACCATCTGCTTACTAAAGTTGATTATCCCGGAGCCGCAGGCATCAATAATGTGGAGTGGGATGCTGTGGAACTACCTAGTCAGTTTATGGAAAACTGGTGCTATGAGCGAACCACTTTCTTTGGTATGGCGAAGCATTATGAAACTGGTGAAGCCCTACCGGAGCATTATTATCAAAAGCTGCTAGCGGCACGTAATTATATGAGTGGTACTGCTATGTTGCGGCAGATTCATTTAAGCAGTCTTGATTTAGAACTACACTACCGCTATCACCCTGATAGTCATGAAACTCCGTCAGATGTGCGTCATCGCATAGCCAAGACTACTACTGTTTTACAGCCACTTCCAGAAGATGCAATTTTATGTGCTTTTGGACATATTTTTGAGGGTGGTTATGCGGCGGGTTACTACAGTTATAAGTGGGCTGAGGTTCTGAGTGCTGATGCTTTTGCCGCTTTTGAAGAAGCTGGTCTAGAAGATGAAGAGGCTATAAAAGCTACAGGTCGGCGTTATCGGGATACGGTACTAGCACTTGGTGGTGGTCAGCATCCAATGGAGGTGTTTAAAACTTTCCGGGGTCGTGAACCAAGTACGATCGCTTTACTCAGACACAATGGTTTAGTCAGTGCTGCTCTAAGCTAAAAAATACCACTGTAGGGAGGTTGCAATGCAACCTCCCTACTTGCGTCAAATCTTTTGTTATCTAGCATCTAGCGATCGCAAAGCTCGTTATTCTGATACCAGTGGATTTTATGCCAAGTCATGCCCTGTCGGAGTGACAGGGCATGACTTAAACTTTAGACATGAGAAACCTTGATATTTCTGCATGTGCCAACACAGCAGATGGTTCGCGCTGGAGAGCATTGTAATACTTTCTCTCGAAGGTATTGCCTGTCTCTAACGGTACAATCAGCGTGCGGACATCTGAAATCAACTTTTCAAAATCGTCCATTGATATCGGTTCATCAGCTTCGAGCATTTCATCAACTTGCACAACCACTTCAGAAATGCGATGTAGCCAAGCAAATTGTTCATGAGCGATAACTAGCTGAAGTAATTCTCCGCTTGATACTCGTCCACTAACCTGTTCATAGGCAATGCGTTCTGTTTCCAACAACATCTTATGAAGGTGGAGTAATTTATTTCGTAAATCACGCAGATATTGATGTTGACGTATTCTTTGTGAAAGTGTGTTAGAAGTCAATGTTAATCATCCTCTCGTTACAATAGCCTTCAATGGCTTAAATAAAATAATTGCTGCATCAGTATTGATCGCAAATAGACTGTAGCGAACTGGCTTGTTGAGTGATATCGTAGCGATGCGTAGACGCTTGCCGCTTCAACTTTCTCTCCACGACACTCTACCTATTAAGATTCCCGTAGGATTATAGGATCGTCACTCAACATACATCGCCACTTCCGCACCGTCTTCTGCAAACAGCACCATTAACCATCTGCCCAATCTCAGTTCATGTATTCGGTTTCCTTGTTAAGAGCGTGAAAATCAACATATATTTTTATAACAGTTGTATCTTATATTAGACTAATCATATATTAGCATAAACTTATAAGAAGTGGATAATCATAGAACCTAGTGAGAAAATGTCAATTATGGGAAAACAGTCTTAATGTCCCTAGCATACGTAATTCTAGGTCTTCTTCAGCAGCAAGAAATGACGGGCTACGACCTCAAAACGAGCTGCTTTGATCAATGTATTGCCCATTTGTGGCCAGCAGACCAGGCACAAATTTACAGAACTCTCGATAAGCTAGTTGAGCAAGGCTGGATTACCTGTGCAATTGAGATTCAGCACGATCGCCCCAATCGCAAAGTTTACACTGTGACGGAGCTAGGGAAAGCCGAATTTGCCCAATGGCTTGGGACTCATCAGCCGTTACCAACTGTACGCGAACCAATGCTAGTCCAGTTGCATTTTGCAGATCAGTTGTCGAATGAAGCAATCATTCACCTACTGGAGCAACAATTAGCGGCTCGAAGCAAAAAGCTTGCTGAATGCGAAATCATTGATTTACCATCACTTGGTGATGAGTCTGCCAACCGTGAGCAGGTAATGCAAAGGCTGGTGCTGGAGTTGTTAATCAGAAGAGAACAGACTTATATTAATTGGTTGAAGACAGCGATTAATGTTATCGCTCACCAAAAGCCATATCCATCACATTACCAAATTTTATAAATGCCAACAATAGCAGTAAATCCTTATCTCGATCGCAATTTTGCTCCAATCCGTGAAGAAATCACCACCGACAAATTGCCAGTTATCGGTGAATTACCCCTTGATTTATCGGGGATGTTTGTACGGAATGGCCCTAACCCTCAATGGACACCCATCGGTCAATATCACTGGTTTGATGGTGATGGAATGTTACATGGTGTAAAAATTAGCAACGGCGTAGCGACTTATCGTAACCGCTACGTCCAGACAGCTGGATGGAAAAAAGAACGAGAAGCGGGTAAGGCTCTGTGGAGTGGGCTTTTAGAACCACCGCAAATGGATAATCCCCACGGCCCCCGCAAAAACACCGCCAATACTGCCTTAGTATGGCACGCGGGTCAGATGTTGGCGCTGAACGAAAGCGGTAAACCTCACGCCATCAAGCTTCCTGAATTAGAAACCATTGGGGAGTATAGCTACAATGGGAAGCTAATTTCTGCCTTCACTGCTCATCCCAAAGTAGACCCGGTAACGGGCGAGATGATTTTCTTTGGCTACTCTCTATTTGCGCCACCATACCTGCAATATAGTGTTGTCTCAGCACAAGGCGAACTTTTGCGGACGGTGCCAATTGACCTGTCCATAGGAGTGATGATGCACGATTTCGCCATCACTGAAAACTACACCATTTTCATGGATTTGCCTCTGACTTTCAGCGCCGAGCGATCGCAACGAGGAGAACCTGTGATGATGTTCGAGCGCGATCGCCCAAGTCGTTTTGGCATTCTACCACGTCATGGTGACAACAGTAATATCCGATGGTTTGAGAGTCCCTCTTGCTACGTCTTCCATACCCTCAATGCTTACGAAGATGGAGATGAAGTAGTGCTTATAGCCTGTCGTATGAGTTCTACTACTGTGTTGATTTCTGATGATTCCCAACCCGATCCAGAAGGAAATATCCCGCGTTTGTATCGCTGGCGATTTAACCTCAGTACGGGGACAGTGCGTGAAGAAATGTTGGACGATGTAACTTCAGAATTTCCCCGCATCAACGAAAATCTATTGGGGCGGCAAACCCGATATGGCTATACTAACAAAATAGCAAATAGTCCCATACCATTATTTGAAGGTATAATTAAGTACGATTTCAGCAGTGGAAATTCTCAAACCCACGAATTCGGACAGGGACGCTATGGTAGTGAAGCTGTATTTGCGCCGCGTCCTGGCGCAATTGCTGAGGATGATGGCTGGCTTTTGACTTTCGTTTATGATGAAAATTCAAACACTTCAGAATTAGTAGTGGTGAATGCCCAAGATGTAACGGCTGAACCTGTAGCGCGGGTGATAATTCCTCAACGAGTGCCTTATGGATTTCATGGTGCTTGGGTTGCAGGGGAATAGTCGATCATTTCGCTTTTACAGTCAGCAATTATAAATAGATCTCTCCTGGATTTCTCACTTGTGAGAAATCCAAGGGGTGTGGGAGGATGAAGAAGAAGTCTTACCCCCCACACTCCCCATACTCCCCACACTCCCCACACTCCCCACACTCCTCTTCTCCCTTTGCCTACACTATGTATGAGAAATCCGGGATTAGTGGAACTCACGTTTACGTTTTTTCCCTATAACCCCCAGCGTAGTCAATTACGCAGATTGTTCTATATGATTTGTGAGTTCCATAAGCAACGCCAGAGACTTTAAAAGCGCCGTTAAATATATTTTTTCTATGGCCGCGATCGCGCACGCCATCATCAATAATTAATTGCATAACGATATCTTGGGCAGTGTTTGGGCCATAACTAATATTTTCACCAGCCGTTGTTTGCCATGCACCATAGCGGTTGATGCGAGTAAAAGGGTTGCTACCATCGCTACCATCATGACCTGTAACACCTTTTGGCCCTTGGTCTTTAACATGGTCTTTTGCTCCTAAAGACATACCTTTAGAGGCACTCAACGCTCCTACAGAACGTGCAGATTTCAAAAATGCGATCGCTTCATCGACTGCTTTGACTCCTTCTTGAGTTCGCAAATAGGTATTATTAGAAATTTTGACTCGGTTCCCTTCAAAGCGCTTCCTATAGTTTTCCATAATCGGAATGTATGATTTGGGATTTGTTCGTACCTTATTTGTTTCAATAATTACCTGTTGTTCCAGGGGTGAAAGATAACTCGCCCTTGCTAATAGCGTTGGACTGGTTGGTTGAACTACGGCTGGATTCGAGTTTGCCACAGATGGGCTAGATTGAAACAGTTGATTTGAGCAACCCAATATCAGGGTAACTGGCAAAAGTACCCAAAGTTTAATGCGACGCATTCATTACCTCACAATTTTTTTATGGATTAATTTAGTGAATTAGGAGAAATAATAATTTTCAACACACAGAGAAGTTTCTAGACGCTTCTTTATTCTGAATTTTAGAAACGGCTTGTTGTCAGACATCAGAATTTCTATCAGTTGCCTAATAAGAACGAAAATGAGTTCATTAAGAGTTATAGATAACCCTGCGATTGTCTTTGTTCCTTGAGTGTTAAAAAAGGATTACTTAATACCTGTTGTAACCTAGCTAACACTCAAACGTAAACTACAAAAAAATATTTTTACTTTATTACGCCTGCTTTGAAGTAAATTAATTCAGAATGATTGGCTAGTAGAAAATATAACGCAAATAAAAAATTTGCATATTTGCGTTTAACAGTAAAACGCAGATTTGATATTGTGTCCGCTCAAATAAGTGTTCTTGCGATCGCTTTTTCTCAGCATTCTCGTAGGCTAGAGTCGCAAACCTAAAAAACCTGGCGATGGCGCAAGCGCCCGCCGTAGGCGATCGCTAATTTTACTCGCAATTAACTAAATATAGTATTACACCTTTAAAAACCAACGTTGCCGATACATCAGAACACCAACACCCCACCACAACAACACGGTAACTATCGCAAACAACAGGGAACCATTGAGAACTCCCGCCCAAGATGCGAAAAAATTCTGGTAAATCCAATTGTATGTACTCGGAGCATCTTTGCCTGTGCCAATAGTAGTTTTCACTAAGATTTTAATCAACAAAACAGATGGAACGAAAAGTGCGATCGCATTTAAGCCCATAATTTCAAAAGGTTTACTCCAGCGACGATTCAGCCGGACTTCGATGAGTTCATAACAAGCTGCTAGCAAAAGCAACGCCCAACCGCTAGTAAAGACTACATAAGAACTTGTCCATAGCTTTTTATTAATGGGAAATGTCCATCCCCACGCCCAACCGATAATTAAACAACCAACTCCAAATAATCCTAAACCGATACTTGTGCGTGATTGTACAGGTTGGCTGCGTATCCATTGACCAGTAAAGTAGCCAGCGAGGACGCTTACTATCGCGGGAATAGTACTGAACAGTCCCTCTGGATCTCCCATAAATTTGAAACCATCTCCTTTATATAGATGTGCTTTGGAAATAATCATCCGGTCAATATAAGCGCCCAAATTCCCTTCTCGTGTTAGAACTCCCGCGCCATAATCTGGCACTGGTAGATACATCATCATTAGCCAGTAGCCAATGAGTATCACTGCTGCAAGTATCCATTGACCTTTGCGTGGAAGGTTAAGAACTATTAAGGAAGCCAGCAGATAGGTAATGCTGATGCGCTGCAACACTCCCATGATGCGGATGCTACTCAAATCAAAAGTCCAAACACCTTGATTCCAAAAGCCATTTAGTAGCAATCCCAAGGCAAACAGAATAGCGGCGCGGCGCAAGATGCGCCAGTAAATAGCTGAGGTTGGTTTGTTATCTTCGGTGTACTTTGACAGCGAGAAAGTCATCGCTACACCAACAATGAAGAGAAAGAAAGGGAATACCAAATCAGTTGGCGTGCAACCGTGCCAATCGGCGTGGGCTAAGGGAGGATATACATCATCTGCGACTCCAGCCATATTGACAAGAATCATTGCAGCGATCGTAATGCCGCGAAAAACATCCAGTGAAGTCAGGCGCATAGAGAGAATTTTTTCTTTGATGAGTATCTAAGCTACCCCGCCTGATGCAGCTAATCAAGCAAAATTTATATACTCGGATACAAGGTAAAATTTTGTTAAGTAATTACCACCACTTGTTATGCCAGTCAAAGTTGGAGATACTGCTCCTAATTTCACTTTACCTGCTCAAAACGGTTCAACAGTGAGCCTCCAAGATTTTCGCGGCACAAAAGCTGTTGTCCTATATTTTTATCCCAAGGATGACACACCTGGATGTACAGCTGAATCCTGCGCCTTTCGCGATCAATATGAAGTGTTTAAAAGTGTTGGTGCTGAAGTTGTTGGTGTGAGTGCAGACTCTAGCGAATCTCACCAAAAATTTGCTGCAAAATATAATCTACCTTTCACCCTGTTAACTGACAAAGGCGACCAAGTACGGAAGCTATATGGCGCAACAGCAGCCTTTGGCTTATTCCCTGGTCGCGTTACTTACGTCATTGACCAACAGGGAGTTGTGCAATACGTGTTTGATTCAATGTTGAACTTTAAAGGTCATGTTGAGGAAGCATTGAAAACTTTGCAACAGATTGCGAAATAGGGAAATGGGCATTGAAAATAGGCAGAGGGGCAGGGTGCGGGGGGTAGAGGGGAAAACTCTTCTCCCTTTCTCCCTGCTCCCTGCTCCCTTGCTTCTTCCCCATTCCCTATTTAGAATGCGACTTTTCCGGCATGACAATATTATTGTGGCTTGACTTGCCATTCTTGCCGTTGGTATGGCCGTTACCATTGCGGGGATGAATCACACCATAACCGCCGTGGTTGCGTTCGTAAATTACGTTAATCTCTCCAGTTTCAGAATTGCGGAACATATAAAAGTCGTGTCCCACGAGTTGCAGTTGTTCTAGGGCTTCTGCAAGGGTCATCGGTGGCATGGAAAAGTATTTGGTGCGGACGACTTCGTTGGGCAATTCGGGAGTGCGATCGCCAATTAAATCTGGGACTACCGACTCTGCAACAACTACTTCTGTTGGTTGGGGCTGAGTTTTCTGATCTTGACGGCGTTCTTTATATTTCCGCAGTTGACGGGCAATTTTATCTGCAACTAAGTCAATGCTGGCATATAGGCTTTCGCTACTTTCCTCGGCACGGATAACGCTACCATTAGCGTAAATAGTTACTTCAGCTGCTTGTCTAGTATTAATTCGAGGATTACGGGCTACGCTAAGATGCACATCCACTTCATTTGTGATGCTCTGAAAGTGACTCGCTGCTTTTTCAATCTTTTGATGTACATATTCCCGAATCGCATCGGTGATTTCAATATTTTTGCTGTGGATGACAAGCTTCATGTAAACTCTCCCACTGAATATTTGATGTGTGAATTTGCTTTGTATGAAAAGAAATTGCGGTAAGGTCTATTACTCCCGCCAAAACAAATTGTGAACTGTTTCTATGTACTGCTGGTAAGCTATCTCTAAGCTCACTGCATCTAAGTTTTTACTCATTATATCCTTGATTTTCCTCCTCATATCTGCGCTGATATCCAATTGGATTTCAACATCGAAGTATTTGGTGAGGAAATTTTAGCAGTAGCTCTTGTAATTGTCTTCTGTGTTAAAACAACGCTTACAGAACTGTTGATATTTGCTCCTTCTGTATTCGATTGAAGTTTGCTTGCTGTTGTTCAATAATACAAGTCTTTGTGGAAATTTGATTCTGTTTGAAATGCAAACTTATGTTATGAGAGTCATCAGCCAGTAGATTCGTTTTTATCGTTTTGGCATGATGCTTATTGCAGAGAATTCCTCCTAAAACCTATTGAGGTTGTATATTCAAACTAGCACTTTGTATTTTCTAATGCGTGTTCCCTTGACTTTCCTTTAAAATCCTTTGCAAATCTTTACATTTTTTGGCTCCAATCCTGTAAATCGCAATATATTTTATTCCTAATACCAGTTGATTTTTGGCATGATCCGTAGTAGAGAACCACACAACAACCTTTGTTTGCTATATAACCAAGGATTAATGCCTTACTTAGATGCTCATGGATGGCAGCGATCGCTCCTCACTGAACGTATCCATGACCCTAGTCTAGATGATGTGTTAATTTTGCTAGAACATCCACCTGTCTACACTTTGGGGCAAGGAAGCAACTCAGATTTTGTCAAATTTGATATTGATAAAGGTGAATATGATGTGCATCGAGTTGAAAGAGGCGGCGAAGTTACTTACCATTGTCCCGGTCAACTCGTGGGGTATGCAATTTTAAATCTGCAACGTTATCGTAAAGACCTGCATTGGTACTTACGCCAACTCGAAGAAGTCATAATTCGCGTATTGAGAGTTTATGGGTTGCAGGGAGAAAGAATTCCGGCTTTTACTGGTGTTTGGTTACAAGGGCGAAAAGTTGCGGCTATTGGGATTAAAGTCAGCCGTTGGATTACGATGCACGGCTTTGCATTAAATGTTTGTCCAGAGATGAAAGGCTTTGAGCGCATTGTACCCTGCGGTATTTCTGATAAACCTGTAGGCAGTTTAGCCGAGTGGATTCCAGGTATTACTTGCCAAGAAGTCCGTTTTTATCTAGCACAGTGCTTTGCTGAAGTATTTGGAGTGGAATTAGTCGAATCACAGCCTCAAGACTTTTTCCGGTCTGAGTAAATTCAGTCGGCCTTTATGTAATAAATACTATAGCAACCCTATGGAAATTATGAGACACTAATGAGAGTAGCCTATATCTAATAGTATCAAAATAACTATTTAACTACGGTTGTCAAACCTAAAATCTGATTATCTACAAGTTTCTATACTAAATTTTTACGGCTGTCAAGCACAACTTTGCGCGTGAATTACTCAAATAATTTCCAGGTATATACCCCATCGTTAACGTCTCTGAGAGAACGTGATTTGACAGCTTTGATAGAACTATTTGATAGAGACGATGGTGATGAAATTGAAGCCGACATCAGTGCTAGTTTGTTTTGGCTGATACCTGAGCCTTGTTGGGAAGATGATCCTTTTGAGTTCTTGCGCGAGTATCTTTAATTAGTGCTGAGTAGTGAGTGCTGAGTGCTGAGTAGCAAGTAGGGAGTGAGGAGTTGAAAGGAAGCCTTTAATTACGAATTACGAATTACGAATTACTTGAAGGCGACTGAGGAAAATACGCAAGCGATCGCTTTGAGGATTGGTCAGTACTTCATAAGCTGAACCTTTTTCTGTCACAATGCCTTTGTCTAAAAATATTACTTGATGGGCTACTTCTTTTGCAAATTGCATTTCATGGGTGACAACCACCATTGTCATTCCCTCTGCTGCCAATTGTTGCATCACTTGCAAAACTTCGCCGACGAGTTCGGGATCTAGGGCGCTGGTGGGTTCGTCAAATAGCATGATTTGGGGATTCATACATAAGCTGCGGGCGATCGCTACTCGTTGCTTTTGTCCGCCAGAAAGTTGTTCGGGATAAGCAGATGCTTTGTCATGTAAGCCAACTTTCTCTAAATACAATCTCGCTAGTTGGGCGCTTTCCTTGGGTGTTTTACCCAGAACTTTACGCGGTGCAAGTGTCATATTTTCCAGGACGCTGAGATGAGGAAACAGGTTGAACTGTTGAAAAACCATACCTACCTGTGTCCGTAGTTGGCGTAGTTGATTATAGTTGACAGTGGGCCGGGATAAGTTGATACCGTTGATTATTAAACGCCCGTTGTCAATGGTTTCTAAGCGATTAAAGCAGCGTAATAGGGTACTTTTACCACAGCCGGAGGAACCGATAACTGCAACAACTTCTCCCCGGTTGATTTCGCCTGTGATTCCTTTGAGGACTTTTAGGGAACCAAAGTTTTTTTCGATATTGTCAAAAATAATTGCGGGGATGGTATTGTTCATTACTTGTGTCAAGCTGCTCTACAGTTGATTGTAAGGTTTTAAGGAACCGCAGAGGCGCAGAGGTAAGAGAAAATAATATGGCTAAGTTTGGTTTTGGGGGTTGGCTGCGCTGGTGTGTGGTTGTGAGTTTTGGTTGTTTGTTATTGGCTAGCTGTGCTGTGAACTCTAGTGCGGGAAAAACTTTGCGGGTTGCTACAGAACCAGCATTCCCACCTTTTGAGTTTAAAAAACAAGGTGGTGAGTTACAGGGTTTTTCTATTGATTTGATGAATGCAATCGCAGTTGCAGCTAAATTTAAAGTAGATTTTCAAAGTATGCCTTTTGATGGTATGATACCGGCTTTGGCAGCCAAAACGGTAGATGCGGCGATTAGTTCGATCACGATTACAGAGGAGAGGGCGAAGACAATTTCTTTTTCCCGTCCTTATTTTAAAGCTGGGTTAGCGATCGCAATCCGTGCAGACGATCAAAATATTGTAGGCTTTGACAGTCTAAAAAATAAAAAAATTGCAGTCCAAATTGGTACAACTGGAGCTGCAAAAGCTAAGAGTATTCCTGGAGCCCAACTTCGTAGTTTTGATTCAGCACCTGTAGCCCTGCAAGAATTGGCCAATGGTAATGTGGATGCGGTAATTAATGATGCACCAGTGACTTTATATGCTATTAATACGGGCAATCTTCAGGGAATAAAAATAGTACAGCAATTGCTGACGGAGGAGTTCTATGGCATTGCTACAGCTAAAAATTCGCCAAACTTGGCATTAATAAATGATGGTTTGGAGAGAGTGTTAAAAAATGGCACTTATTCCCAAATTTACCAAAAATGGTTTAAAATCAAACCGCCATCACTACCAGCTAAATCACCATTTGAAAACCAGAATAGTACTAGCTCACCTAAAATATTTACCTCAATTGCTGTAATTTTGCAGGCTTTTCCGACTTTATTGCAGGGAGCATTAGTAACGTTACAATTAACGATAATTTCTGTAGTTTTTGGTTTAATTGGAGGTTCCCTAATTGGTATTGTCCGACTTTCTCGCATTGCACCTGTACGTTGGCTAGCAAGAGCCTATGTAGATTTTTTTCGGGGAACACCTTTATTGGTGCAAATTTTTATGATTTACTTTGGTTTACCAGCAATTTCGCAAGAACTTGGTTTTACATTTACTTTTGATCGCCTAACTGCTGGAATAATTGCCTTAAGTTTAAATAATGCCGCCTACACCGCCGAAGTTGTGCGTGCAGGGATTCAATCGATTGAAACAGGACAATCAGAAGCAGCACAATCATTAGGTTTGAGTTCTATACAAACGATGAGTTATGTCATTTTTCCCCAAGCTTTTCGCCGGATGATTCCACCTTTGGGTAATGACTTTATCAGTTTGTTGAAAGATACTAGCTTAGTTTCTGTAATTGGGTTGGAAGAATTACTACGTAAAGGACAGTTAATTGTTGCTGACAACTATCGCGCCTTTGAAATTTACGCAGGTGTAGCGGTAGTTTATTTATGTTTAACGTTGCTTTTTTCACAGGCATTTAGTCAGTTAGAAGTGTGGATGAATCCAGTTAAACGTCACAGGTGACTTTTTTATTCATTCGCCAGTCGTCGAGAATCCTTCTAAATTATGACTCCTGAATTCTATTTTGATAAAGTCGAGTTTAAACTGTCATTCTGTTCTCGTAGCGTTACCGGATAAAAATTAGAGCTTTTTTCAACAGTTATCTGAGATATGTAGCTTTTGCTATATAAAGTTTGCAGCCAATACTGTAAAAGCCAATGGTTTAAACCTGGATAAAATTTATTTCTATAATTTAATCTATAAATATGTATCTATACAAATAATAAATATTGCATTGTTTGTAATTATGGTCTGGTTATTATAAAATTGTCATAAATATCGTACTAACAATAAAAATACTCAAATACAGTCATTTAGTGAGTAACAATCATATCTACTGAGTATAAAAATAGGAAGGACTAATAGAGATAAACTAGATAAAAGAGAAATTAAAAGTTGCTTACAATAATATAATAAGCATTGAAAAAATAAAATTTTGATGAATATCATAACAATTTAAACACTTTTTTAGAGCCAACTTAAAGCAGAATACATAGATGCGGATAATTGGACATATCAACTACAAAAGGTACTACCCATGAGTTCCCGCGCCCTGCTGTTAATAAATCGTCATGCCCGCCAAGGGCAAAAGAGTCTGTCGGAAGCGATTGAATATCTGAAAACACTCGGCTTTGATTTAATTGAGGAGTCTACAGAAGATCCAAAACATCTCGCTGAAGTTATATTTCGCTATCAGCATCAAGTTGATCTAGTAATCATTGGTGGAGGAGATGGCACTCTCAATGCAGCAGTAGATGCTTTAGTTGAGACTCAGTTGCCCTTGGGAATTTTACCTTTAGGAACTGCCAACGACCTAGCGAGGACTTTGGAAATACCGAATTCACTCAGCGAAGCTTGCCAAATTATTGCAAATGGAAATTTACGCCATATCGACTTGGGTTGGGTAAATGGCAAGCACTTTTTTAACGTTGCTAGTCTGGGATTGAGTGTAAAAATTACCCAGCGACTTACCAAAGAAGTCAAACGCCGTTGGGGAATATTTGCTTATGCCGCCACTGCATTGCAAGTCATTTTGGAAGCTAGACCTTTTACGGCGGAGATTGTAATCAATGGTGAATCAGTTCGCGTAAAAACAGTACAAATTGCTGTAGGTAACGGCCGTTATTACGGCGGTGGTATGGCAGTGGCTGACGATGCCACAATAGACGACCAAAGGCTAGACCTCTATAGCTTGGAAATTAAACACTGGTGGCAGATCATACTATTACTCCCTGATATGCGAGAAGGGCGACATATACATTGGCAGAGTGTCCGTTCTCTTCAAGGTCAAGAAATAAAAGTATATACTCGCAAACCGCGTCCTATCAATACAGATGGTGAAATTACTACTTACACACCGGCTCATTTTAAGGTTATACCTAAAGCTATAGCCGTTTTAGCACCCCCAGAAATTAGGAGTTAGGAGTTATTCTCCCTCATCTCTTCCACTTACTCTATTTCCCTCTGCTAAAAATGTGGGAAGTCACATCAACTCACGCCAAATGCATCTGAGATTTTCTCAAGATATAAAGTCCCTGTTACAACGCCTAGCAGAACAACCGCTTACTCTAGGTGATGTTCTGGCAGAAACCTCAGAACGAGGATTCTGCCTGGTGATTACATTATTAGTTTTGCCCTTTTTATTTCCTATGCCACCGGGATTAACTGGCCCTTTTGGTGGTGCTTGTTTACTGTTGTCAGCGCAAATGGTTTTAGGAAAGCGATCGCCTTGGCTGCCGAAAAGAATCGCTAACTACAAGTTTCCTCGTCCCTTTGCCGAGTTACTTTTACAAAATTTGGGACATCTTACCAAAGTTTTACACAAAATTGCCCGTCCCCGATTGACCAAAATAGCCCATAATCCGTTAATTTGGCGAATTAATGGATTTTGTATCTCTTTATTAACAATATTTTTAATATTACCAATTCCGTTTACGAATCCTATCCCCACTATAGGTATTTTACTTTTAACTGTTGCCACCATCGAATCTGACGGTTTATTAATTTGCATCAGCTACGGCGTTACTGTCTTAATTACCTTGATGTTTGGATTTATTGGTTATGCACTATGGTTAGCTCCTGGTTTACTGCCATCTATATTTAAATAATAAAAGCCCCCAGCTTTAGGCTAAGGGCTGTAATTTATTAGGGTGCATCTACCATTTATTAATCCGCTTTATTAATTCCTATATCCGGGAAAATTAGATTTTTAACAGATTGATTTTATCGATACATTAAAAACTACAAGTAATAAAAAAGCCCGCAGCGTTAAGCTAAGGGCTGTAATTTATTAAGGTGCATCTACCATTTATTAATCCACTTTATTAATTCCTATATCCGGGAAAATTAGATTTTTTAACAGATTGATTTTATTTTATAATTATAAATTTAATTAAAAAAAACCCTCAGCTAAAAGCGGAGGGCTATGATTTAATTAAGGTGCATCTACTATTTATATATCCGCCTTAGTTCTTGCTGCATCAGGAAAAATTGGAAAAAAATGGATAACTGTGGAATTTATTTCGTTAGCTCTAAAACTAGTATTAGTCTGAACGAGGACAACCTGCGGTTTTTGACTAGATAATCATTGACTAGCTTCACAGTAATTTTACAAATATCCTCAATTTTACCTAAATACGCAAAGTTTTTGTTAATATCTCTGATGCTATATCCGCAATAGTACGAATATAGTTTATTAGTTGGGTATATGACTATGAAAGTTAGACGCACCCAACTTCATGAAGCGATCGCCATTTCTATTAGCCCTTGCTAGCCTTTGTATTGTCGGGGGAAGCTTTTTTATGAGAACAGCTTTTAGCAGTACTAGCGAGCCTAAAATAATAACTGATATATCACGCTACAAAGAAATTCGTAATCAGCTATGGTCTGATAATGATCGAATAAAACATTTTCCTAATCAGATTCCTACTGATGCTAAAGATGTTCGTATTGCTTACTCTCCAGAATTTTTGCAAGGAAATACTTTTTTTCAAATTAGGCTGAAACAGCCACCAAATAAGATAGAAAAATTACTATCACAATACAGAAATAGTGCAAAGTACAAATATAGAGGTGGTAACACAAACGACCATATAAATCAACTTAACGGTGTGCCAACAACTTTTTTCTATACGAGCGACTCTTCTACAGAATCTTTTCCAGCTACTTATGAAATACTAGTATTAAATGCAGACGACAAAGGCAGACCTGGCTTCAAATGGAATCATGGAGATAGCTATGGTGTCGCTATTAATAGTTCCGCCTCAGAAATAATCTATTGGTCTGAAAAATGGTAGCTAGCAATTCAAAATAAATTTGAATCGCTATGAGAAAAATCATTATTTGGGACATGACCATTATTCATTACTAAGTAATGGTTTTACCCTTTTGGGTATATCACTTTAGGTAGTTAAAACTTATAGCCAGCATCGCTAAAATTTATAAGCTGCTTAAAAAATATCTAAATATTTAGAATGCCAACTGCTTTAATTACTGGTGCCTCTAGTGGTATTGGTAAAGCTTTTGCCCAGGAACTAGCTGCACGTAAGACAAATGTTGTACTTGTAGCTCGTTCCGAAGAGAAACTAAGCCAATTAGCTAAACAACTACAAGAACAACACAAAATTCAAGTAGATGTTATAATCCAAGACCTCACGGAACCTAATGCAGCTACTGCTGTATTTGATGCCACTAAAGCAAAGGGATTAACTATTGACTTATTAATCAACAATGCTGGTTTTGGTTACTATGGCGACTTTGCCGAAGGGGATGGAGAAAGACAAATTAAAATTGTACAATTAAACGTTTTAGCATTGGTAGATTTAACCCATAAATTTCTACCATTGATGCGGCAACGACGGTCTGGAAGTATTATTAACGTATCGTCTATTACCGCATTTCAACCGATACCATACCTTTCTGTTTATGCTGCCAGTAAAGCTTTTATTCTTAGTTTTAGTGAAGCACTATGGGCAGAAAATCGTCAATATGGTGTCCGTATTTTGGTCACTTGTCCAGGGCCAATAGAAACAAATTTTTTTGCAGAAGCTAATTTTCCTCCAGCGCTGGCAAGTAGTACAGATAAAGTATATTCTTCCGAAAAAGTTGTTTGGGAATGTTTAGATGCTTTGGAAAAAGGCTATCCAACTGTTATTAGTTCTGATACTAGCACTCAAATTAGAAGCAAATTATCTCGGCTCGTACCGCGTAAACTTCTGCTGAATATATTAGCAAAACACTTTAAAGCCTAAGAGGTTTTTGAAAAGTAGTGATATCATGTCCGGCTGATTAGTTATAATTTCTGCACCTGTGCAAAAACCTGAAAACCATTTCTCTCACTGCCCCCTGCCCCTTGCAGTCTTAATGATAAGTCTTTAACCGGACATGATATGAGTGAGGTATCCAAAACTTGAGAGCCTCCTAAATTCTCCTTAAAAAGGAGGACTTTGAGAAGGTTATTCCACCCTTTTTAAGGAGGGATAGGGGTATCTGAATATAAGGGTAGACTTTTCAAACATTCCTTTAGGAGTTAATAATTAGGGAATAAAGAAACTGGTGAATTTAAAACTCTTAACTCCTCACTGATTACATATACCTTGTTAATTGAACTCGGTAACGGTCTTTTTTTGTAACTGCGATTTCCCCAACTTCTAAACGCCCTTTAGAGCGAATGGCGATTAAGTCACCTGATTTGACTTGAGAACTAGCTTGTGTAACTTCCTTCCAATTAACGCGGACATCACCAGCATCAATGAAGTCAACCATTTTGCTGCGGGACATACCAAAACCAGCAGATGCGATCGCATCTAACCGCAAAGAAGCCTCTACAGTAGTTAGTTCTTTTTTCTTTGGTTCCCGAACCCTTAATTCAGTTATCTCAATTCGCTGAGTCTTCACAGGAACCGATCGCACTTGCTTAAGACTCATTTCCAAAAATTCTACTAACTCTGGGGCGACAATCGCCTGGGCCCCTCGTTCTCCCAAGACAATAACGTCTCCTGTCTTTTCACGCACAATTCCTGTTCCCAACATTGCGCCTAAAAAGTCGCGGTGAGAGGCGGTATCAAACAAGAAGTTACCAGCAATTTCCACGGCGACAAGGCTGACTTGAGATTGATCTAGGGGAAGTTCTGAACGAGCGATCGCTATTCTTTGGCGTTCAGCTTGGGGATATCCGCCCCACGCAACTAATTGCACTTCTGTTAATCGGTTAAACACCCGTTGAATTTCCGCTAATTCTGGGGGAGATAGAAAATCTGTCAAAACCACTTCCCAAGTTTTGATAGCTTGTTCCGCTTGATCAATTACACGAGCTACACTATCTCGATTTTCAACACCCTTTAAAAGTTCTTCTCGTGGCAACATTCTTAAAAATTATGAGTTAGGAATTGAGAATTAAACTGCTATAACTATCTTGATTCTAACTTTAATTCCCATTTCAATAGGTTCCCATCTTTAGTAATTTGTTGCATTTCTAGTTTTTTCAAAATGTGAATTGAGGTAACACACCGTCTGGAGAATGAGCGATAATTCTCTTCACTTATCGCCCAGTAAAGGCAAAATTGACCAGTACTTTTACCGCTTCAAAAGTAAATACCTGTGTGTTGTAATGCGTAAACCAGAATTTTTTTGTCACACGCTACCTGTGTCAGCATAACCTTGGATATTTTCTGGATCAAACTGGCGTAATATTCGGGTCGCTTGCCGAGTGAGAGTTTCAGAGCCTTGGACGGCAACTAAGTATTTACCTGCGTCTAAGCGGTTTCGATAAGGTAAGGCATCACCACTACCGACGAGTAAACCGACTCCGCCACCCACAACCACACCACCCATAGCACCACTAGCAGCACCAAGCAGTCCGCCAACGATGTGATTGCCAATTTCACCCGCCCAGGCAAAAGTATCCAAACCAGTTATGAGGCTGAATGTAAAACCTGCAAAAAAGCCAAATGGTATCAGCCAGGTTGCCATCAGTTGTGCTTGCTTTTTGGCTTGGTCTTTGGGGTCAATTAAGCCAAACTCGTCAGCCGTTTTATAGCCCTTTCCAAGGATAGTACTGTTTATGCCTTCTTCTTCTAAAGCTAAGTAAGCAGCTTCGGCTTGAATGCGGTCTGGTAATACGGCAACAAGGTAATTCATTGATTTTACAATTTGTCTAATATAAGTTTTGCCTTAATTAACAGCGTATCAGTCTTGGTCGAATCGATCTTACATTGGGTAAGAGTTTGGAGTTTGAAAAGGCTTTGATTCTTACTCCCCTTCCATTGTAGAGAAGCAGGGTGGTTTCATACAAAGAAAGAAAAAACTTTGTGCAGTTGATTGGAGAGGGCGCGTTGTGCTTGAGGAATAGTTGGGAAACGAAGCTTGCGTGCGATCGTAATGAAAAAGTTGTGTAAGATAGACCAATTCACAGGGGCATTTCCACCACGGCGTGGTGGAAAATCTTCC